>JAVHRK010000118.1:0-2642 GCA_036171615.1 Bacteriovoracaceae bacterium | reverse complement strand
GACTTAAAAGAGGCAGAAACACAAGTTAGTGGAGCGTTAAAATTTGTTGAAAATGTACAAAAAATTAAAGATGCTCTAGCGTTAGTGGATTTAATTTCTTCAACTATTTGCGGTATTGAAAAATATCAATTTTGTTTAAATTATCAAAAATCAGGAGGGGTTTTAAGCCCCTCCTGATAAATATATCTTTCTCTATCTACTTCTCATCTAAAAAGTCTACTCCTTCCTATGATTAAAAAGGTTCACAACATTACTAGAAAACACGTCCTCTGATGGCAGGAATCTAAGGGTATCTGTAGTGTTCACAATAAAACTTCCGCATTATCTACCATTTTCCAACCCGTTTCCTTTTCTTAATATCATCTCATGTTTTTCGAGCAGGCACATAACCAATTCTCGTTCCTTCATTCTTTTTTCACGTGCACTTCCTACGTTCACAATCGACGTAAGCCCTGTACAATACTCTTCGTAAAACAAAGCACGATCAATTTTCTTCCCGTGCACCTTCATCTCTTCGTCTGTTTCATCTGAAGACTTAAATGACAAACTCATTCTTCTTCTGTTCTTGTTGATCTTCTCAATGCTATTTACTAAACGAGCATGCGCATTTTTCTCACAATATAGTACGGTCTTTTTACCAAGCATACAGTCGTTCTTAATTTCTCTCATCATCACTTCTGCTGCGCCATTGTGTTGTGGTGTTCTCGGCAAAGAACGTACATGCACTATTTTCTCTCGCTTAACATACTCTCGAACTTCTTTATTACAACCTTAATCCTTCACTAACTTAAGCTCAAATTAGTTCTCTCATTGGAGAATCCTCCAATCTTCCTTTGCACCAAATGTCCTGATTATCCGGCCTAGCGTCTACGGCCATGCGAAATGAAAAAGGCTTTGTGTTCGATTAGATTCTTTTTACCACAAAACAATTTACTCAAACCCAAAACCCTTTTATGAATAAACTATCTATTAATTTCACTCCTTTTGCCAAGTCCCTTTCTTCATTTTCTGGTCTGAAGATATTCGACGATCTGATCCATAAATTTGAAATCAAGAACTTAGTTGGGGTTCATCTTCCAGAGAAAGAACGGGAACGAGGTTTTTCTAGTTGGAATAAATTCTACGCAATTATCTTGGGATTCATTTCCGGTTTTGACTGCATCGATGACTTCGACTGGTTCGGGAGTGACCCATTATTTTTGAAATTAACAGGAGCTCCTTCTGCGATCACCTTGGGGCGATTTATAAAATTATTTAAACCAAGGAAAGTTGAGATGCTTCAAGAATTATTGCCCACTTTAGGCCTAAGAATTCGAAAAACTCTTGAACCCCATGTTCATAAAATTATTTTCACCATGGATTCCTCCGATCATCGCCAATACGGAGTTAAATCTGAAGGAGTTGACTTTGGTTACCGGAAATTTAGATGCTTAAATTCTCAAAACCTTTTCGACGACAAAGGTATTTGTTACGGGTTTAAACTCCGAAAAGGTAATACTTATTCAGCAGTCGATGCCCCCGAAATGCTTTACCAGGCATTTTCTAAAGTTCCAAAGAATATTAAAAAGCAATTTAGAGCTGACTCTGCTTACTCCTCTTCTGAAATTTATAATATCTGCCTCAATCAAAATTGTAATTTTGTGATCTGTCTAAAAGAAAATGTTTGGTCTTCAGTACTCTCTAAAAATAGACGACATATTAGATGGCAGAAGACGAGGCTTCAGTTTTTTGATTCGGACAAATGTGAGATTGGATCTTGCTTGTATCCCTTAAAAGGATTAGCTGGTGGAAGAAGTTTTCTTCGTGTTGTTTTTATTCGAACCGTGAATCTCAATCCGACAAAAGAAGATAAACATCCTTATCATTACTATGCGGTTGTCACTGATATGAGTGAATCCGAAATGAGCCACGAACATATTTTAAAGTTCTATCGAAAAAGATCACAGGTTGAGAATTACATAAAGGACATTAAAAATGGGCTGGATTTTCATCATTTCCCAAGCATGTCCTTAAGAGGCAATAACATATGGGGAATGATTGGAGTAATCGCATACAACATGATGAGATATGCCTCCTTTATGGTCGTTCCAGATAAAGGATGTTTTATAAAAACGACCAGAAAGAAAATAGTAACTATTGCTGGCGAAGTAATTTCAGGACAGAGAAAAATTGAAATTAGAATTATGGATTATTTTTTCAAGGAGGTGGAAAAGATCAGAAGGAGAATGAATTTCGTAACGGTAGATGTAAATCGCTTGAAGTCAGGAAAATTCCGAGACTTCAAGACATAGTTCTTTAACATTCGAATAAAGTTAAAACTAGAATCAGACACTACCCAACGAAGCTATGGCCCCCACATTTGTGAGAATGGAGAGCTTTGTACACGCTCGGCCCTCCACTCTAAAGAATGATCTGTTAGAGTAAAAATTAGGTGATCAGAAGGATGGAAGAGAAGTATTACGACCAAATATAGGCCGATGAGATGAACATTGGTTTGGATTTTTGTGACAGAAACGTCATTAGATGAATTTTTGGAAAGTTACTGAAGGATTTGGGATAATCATCGAACCTAGATCAAGCATTTGATTGAAAATTAATCCATTAAATAATATCAAGTCGTAGCTTTTACAGGTATGCCCAAT
>JAVHRK010000117.1:0-2648 GCA_036171615.1 Bacteriovoracaceae bacterium | reverse complement strand
ATCGAGCGTTTCTGATTCTTCTACGAGTGGAGAAATCCAATAGACCTGACGACCCTACATTTTCCAGAAAATGATCTAACAGCACCATTTAAATAAATTCGACTTGTACCATTCTCCTGACAATATCCACTTCCAAAACTTGCAGGTGAGTAGACAGAACTATAAAAAGAACCATAATAATTATCTGCTAAAGTACATTCACCATAAAGAGGGATATTTTGAGCAAGTGTACTAATTGAAACACTTCCGTTTTTACAAATTCCTGAAACATAGGCAAATGCCATTTGTCCTTCGCTTAGAAAATTAACACCTGAATCGCATTGCCCCTCTACTTGAAAATAAGTCGTAGATAATTGTCCTGAACAAATTCCTCCAGAACAATTGAGGTCTAAATACTCGCCTTGAAAAACTACTTCGCCCTTACATGCAACAGGTACAGGTGGTATTCCTGATGAAATTGCAGTTTGAGAGATTAAAAGTAATCCGACAATAGAAAATGTAATTTTATACATAAAAATTCTCCATATTTTTTTATATATCTCGTGTATTCTCTATTCAGTCAACTGAAGGAATTATGTTTTTCACTGACGTATCTCATGGTTTTTGACATTTTTAGCATATATAAATCTCAATATGAAAAATAAATTAAATTGGAATGATATTGAGCGCACTATTGGCGGAATGAAATTTGCGGTTGTGGTAATAGTACTTTTTACAATTAGTATGATTACTGGGACTTTCTTTGAAAGCTATTTTGGTACTGACTACGCTAACAGAGTTATTTACAAAGCTCCCTTTTTTATGCTGATCCAGCTGGCCATGTTTCTATCTATTATATTTGCGGCCTTTTTGAGGTTACCTCCCAAAAAAAGATTATATGGTTTTTACACTATCCATGCAGGATTAGTAATCATCGGAATAGGATCATTTATAACCTTCATTGCGGGAGTAGATGGGCACTTAACTCTACCTCCAAATGAATCAACCAGACAGGTTGTTTTAGCTAAAGACATCTTTAAAATCACTTATCCGGACGAAGGCAAAGCTGTAACAACTTTTTTACCGTATACTGCTTCAGAAATTAAAATGGATCAAAAATATAATGATGTAACAATCAAACGGTTTTTACCATTCGCAGAAGGTAAGTTAAGTTGGATTGACAGCCAACTTACAAGTGAATTAAACGATTCGATACAATCATCTCAATATCATTATAAAAATGCCTTTGCCGAACAAGATATTACCTTATCTTTGAATCCTGAAGCTGGACGTGATTTTCCATCAACTAGTACAATGGGCCCTCTTAGTTTTAATTATCTACCTTTGAAATTTTTTGCTTGCTTTAAAAACCTAAAAGAATCAAAAATTATTTTTATTAATTCTATTACTGCAGAATGCTTTACTCCTGAAGAGAAAAATATAACTGCTAAATTAAATGTGGCAAAAAAGAAATCTTATGCTGTTCCTTACAATGGAACACTTTTAACATTTGTCCCAGAAACCTCTCCCTACCCTTTAACTCTACAACAAAATCCTAATGAAAGTTCTGTACTTAAGGTACTTGCTCTAGAAGCGTATGAACAAAAGCCAACTCTTTTTTTATTTGGTAAAAAAGCAAGTTATTATTCTAAGGCCGATAAGAAATGGCAGTTTGCTGAATTTCCAACACTAAATAGCAGTATATCACTTCCTTGGATGGGAGCCGATATTCAGTTAATTGCCCATGAAACTAAAAAAATTCCTTTTAATATTCCTACAACCACTATGCCAATTCAGAAGAGCGGAAGTTTAATTAAAGGTGATTTGCGGGCAGTACAAATTGAAATTCTTGGAAAACCATTTTGGGTTTCCAACTACAATCCTCTTTCACTAAATATAAGAGGTAGAAATGTATTTTTTGAAGTAACAAAAGAAACACTTAACTTACCCTTTGAAATGGCATTAACTCAATTTAAAATGGATAAAGATCCAGGAACAAATATGCCTGCAAGTTATGAATCATTTGTTAAATTGTTTGATGGTAATGGAACTTCTAATCATCATGTGTTTATGAACAATCCTTTAAAGGTTCAAGGATATACTCTCTATCAAGCGTCTTACTCTCAAGGGGATGATGGTGTTTATAGTTCAACTCTAACGGTAAACGTCGATCAAGGACGTCCCTTAAAATATCTCGGATCATTAATGTTGGTTTTTGGAGCTATCTGGCACTTTAACCTTAATAAGAAAAAGAAAGGAACAAATGTATGAAAATATTTTTTTTAATTTTAACACTTCTTCTCTCTACAAATCTTTTTGCAGATAACTTCTTTTGTAAAAAAGATTTAGAATCACTTCCCATTCAACAAGGTGGAAGAGTAAAACCTCTTTATGTTCACGCCTCTGAAATGATGAAAGAACTTACTGGTAAATCATCTGTGAACGGATTATCTGCTGTTGAAGCCTACTGTTTATTATCTATAAATGGCCTTGGTATGAATTCAGCTCTCTCTCTCTCAGCACGAATTGACCATGTTGATCTGATGAAATTTTTGGGACTTGAAAAAGATCAACACAATATGACTTTTGAAGAATTAATCGGCAAACAAGATGTTCTAAAATCAGAAGCAAGAACGATCAAAGACAATGCTTCTTATCGTACAGCGATT
>JAVHRK010000116.1:0-2673 GCA_036171615.1 Bacteriovoracaceae bacterium | reverse complement strand
TTCTCGTTTAACTCTTATACAAAAAGACTTCATGAACTGATGACCGATGAAGCTTATTCTCACCTAAAAAATGATTTCATTGAAAAGTTTATTTTGATTTACAACCCCGAGCTTTCGAAAAGTTCAATTAATTTATTGGAATCAAAAATTTACCATAACAACGAATCAAAAAAACTGTCAGATTTACTGGGGAAATAAAATGTCGAACCATATGTCAAATTACTTGTATGATCATCTGTTTAACTGTCGCAGTCAGAATTTTAGAGACTATACATCCCCGCGTGATCATTCACATAAATTCTTGATCCTAATTGACCTCCCCCTCTCAACGTAGATATCGAGGAGGAGGTCAATTAGGGAATATATGATGAATGAACGCGGGGATGTATAGAAAATAATAATAGAGGTAAGAATGGAAAATAAAAATATGGAATTAAAAAATAAAAATGAGGAACTAGAAAACAAGAAAGAGAAGAAAGCAAAAAAAACAAAAGAGGAAGATAAAAAAGCAGCAAAGGAAGATGAAAACAGTGAAAAGAGTAAGTTTTTTATTGATGTGAGCAAAGACAATGAAACGAGAGACTTGATTGGAAAACTTTTGAATGAAGCTAATAATAAAACTTATGGCAGAGAAATTATTTTAAAAGACTTAATGATTTTAGCACTGCCTAAGCTAACACCAAAAGACATCGAGCGTATTCAAGAAAATGCACTCACAGACATGGAAAAGATTGAACGACTTTTAGCTGAGCATAACGAGAAAAATAAAACGACGATGAGTCTTGGTGAATTCCTAGTGAAGAAGTTAAATATTTAATTAATGGAGTAGAAAATATGACTGATAAAGTTAAAACAATTTCAGGAAGACTTGGTATTGATCCACGCTTGGCCTATACACGAAAAGGTGAACCAGTTTGTGAAATGTCCGTTGGGCTTACCAATGAACAGAGTGAGACTATATGGAGAAAAGTCGTAGTCTTTGGAAAATTAGCCGAGCTTTGTTCCGTTCATCTTCGCAAAGGAAACGAAGTTTTTGTGCGAGGCCGTATGAATTTAAAAGTGTTTACTGATGGAAAAGGAATTGAGCGAGAATATTTTGAAATATTGGCCAATTCCATTGGGCAATCACTACTTTAGATACTTTTTCAGGAGTAATAATGAATTATAAAAATAATTACAACGATAGTAAAAAAAGCTATACTGAACGCACTCAGGGGGTAATCCCCTCTGAGTCGCTCTTTAACATTCAAATACCGGCAGATGAAAACGATGAGAATGGGAATTGGTTAAACACAAAAGAGGCCGCTAGTTTTTTAAGAATTACTCCTAATGCTTTACGAATTTTAGTTCATAGAGCGAGAGTGAAATATTATAAACTAGGCAGTCATTTGAGATTTAAACATTGTGATTTACTAAATGCCCTCCAATTACAGGAGGTCTAGCAATGCCAATCTACACTGAGACTAAAGATGGAAAAACAACTTACATGGTTGTGGCCACCGCTCAAATTAATGGAAAACAACATTATAAAAAAAGAAGAAATATTTCTTCAATGGCCCATGCAAAAAGAATAGAAGTTGATCTTCGTCTTTTGCTTCGGGATTTAAAAAATAATCCTATTCGTTTTACATGGAATGAATGGATTAAAGTTTGTTTTGAGCGAATGAGAATTGAATTTAAAAAAAGTACGTTGATAACTTACCAAGGGAATTTAGGAAAATGGGTGTCTCCGCATATTGGGCATCTTTACTTAAATGAAATAACAAGCTCTATGGTTCACGATGTAATTTTCAATAAAGTTCAAAATGTCGGAATGGAATGCAGAAGAACTGTTCTGAAGCAAACTAAGCGAATTTTTACAATGGCCATTGATGAGGGTCTATTAACTAAAAACCCAGCAAAGCCAATTATTGTAAAAGTACCCGAATCAGAACAACTTGTCTTTAATCGCACAGAAATTGATACTCTACTCTACCAAGCCAAACTTCGAGATCATCCGTTCTACAACCATTGGGTAATGGCATTACTTACGGGAATGAGAACTGGTGAGCTTCATGCTTTAATGTGGACTGATATAGACTTTGAAAACAGAGTTATATCCGTTACAAAAAGTTGGAGCAAGGTTGACGGCACAGGGCCAACAAAAAGTTCCAAAAACCGCTATATCCCGATTTCGACAGAACTTGAAATGTTCTTAAAGAATTTAAAAGCACAACAACTTAATTATAACGGAAAGGTTTTGGAACCATTAAAAGATTGGTTAACAGGTCGTCAGGCCGAAATATTAAGAAAATTCTGTCACGATATAGCTATTACTGAAATTAAGTTTCACGACTTGCGAGCAACGTTCATTACTCAAATGCTTATTCGTGGCGTTGCCCTTGCAAAAGTCATGAAGATCGTAGGCCATGCTAACATTAAAACAACCATGAGATACTTGCGACTTGTCGCTCAGGACACTCAAGGTGCTACCGAATCTTTAGGAATTACACTTCCTAAAGACTTTAATAACGATAATGTCGTTAATTTGTTTCAACGCTAAGAGAAAAATCTTGCCAAATCTTGCCCACAAGTAGAAAACTTAATAAAGTTATAAGCTTGTGGGCTTTTCAATAGATCGCTCCATTAAAAGTTACGAAAATCGGTAAATAACACATTTCCCCAAATTATTAA
>JAVHRK010000115.1:0-41941 GCA_036171615.1 Bacteriovoracaceae bacterium | reverse complement strand
AAAGCATGATTTGAATCAGAAGTTAAGAAAATTTTAGCGTGCACTTGTAGTTTTTATGATAAACCAAGTTAATTTTGGAGATTTAAAATGATAAAAAAAATTTATGACCCTATTACTACACTTATTCAAGAGTCTGATTCTTACACTAATATTGATCAAATTGAACTTTATGTAGAAAATAAGGCCGACTTAAGCCCATTACCCGTCCAACCTGTATTCCTTGCGTTAAAAAATCTGCCAGTTGAAAAAGTAGCTGAACTTTTACCACGTTTTTCAAAAGAACAACGTGAAGCATTCTTAGATATTGACCTTTGGACTAAAGACGAAATTGATATTGAAAATTTTAGTTTTTGGGTTGAAGCCTATAATCTGGTCAATGTTGATGAAGTAAAAAAAGATTTTATTACCAGCGAACAGTTTCTTTTATTTATTAAGAGTAAATTTAATGTTTGGACATTTGATTTAGAAGAACCAGAATATCCTGATCACGATAATTATTTTTTAACAGATGATAATCAATTATTATTTGAATTTGAAGAAGATTACCCACACGTTGAGCAGGTACAGGCACTCGTTCGGCATTTATATTTTGAAATTGGTGTCGAAAACGCCTATTGTTTTCTCTTTAAAATGGTGTCGGATTCCTATTTAACATTGCAAGAAGAAGAATATAGAATGCGAAAAGAGCGATTGCGCGATTTTGGCTTTGTTGATTATATAGACGCACTTGAAATGGAAAATCCTTTTATCAATATTGATTTTTTAAATGCTTATATAAAAAAGAAAAAAGTATTCCCCGTTAAAATAGATGATATTTCTAAAAATCAAAATTTACATAATTCGTCTCTCAAGGCTTTCAAGGATCATTTTAAAACTATTATAGACGAGCTTTTAAAAATTACTGATCAAGATAGATTGGACTATTTACAATTTAATTTTGTACGACTGATTAATGGCCGTTTAGAGTCGACTCATGCTCTCAAAAAAGGTTCAGTAGCAATGAACCGAACTGGTGCGGAAACTAAAAATGTAGTACTTTTAGGTTTTAATTATTTAAAAAAGCATATCGAGAACGAAGAATTAGTTTTTCTAAAATTTGATTTTGCTGAATTATATAAAATTGGTCATTCACTACTTACATTTCCCTTAAAGAATTTAAAGAAGGCCCTCCATTTAAATAATTTTGAAGAAGATAAGGAAAGTTTTCTTGGTGATTATTGGCTAAATTTTTTAGAAGAAACTTTTGATTCGCCAGTTCACTTTAAAGGACCAATTACTGAATTAGATCAATATGAAGAATGGTGTTATCAAAATAAAACCCTAACCGATCTATTGCCTTTTGCTAAGAAATTCTATGACACATTTACTGAATTAAAGATTGATGGTCGAGTTCAGGATAGTTTTTATATTAATTACACCATTGATGCGATTGATTTTGAATCACTGATTTTGAGTGCCTTTGCCAATCATTATTTGGGAAGTTACGATCAACATAATATTTATAAAATGGGTCTAACTATCGATGAATTTAAAAGTTTTGCTCTTAAAATTGTAGGTACGGAAGGAAAATTTGTTTTAACTCCTGAACTTTATCAGAAAATACAGAATTTTGTTGTAACATTTGGATTATCAAATGTTTCCAATATTCATAATTATTTACAAATTCTCTTAACTTCAGCACTTGAAGGCTATGAGTATGAATTTATGTCTGATGATGATTTTAAACATATTGGCGGACCAATTATATTGAGTGTCTATAAGCACTAACTAAAATGAGCGTTAAATAGTTCATTCAAGTTTACTTGTAAGGTAGAATTTAATTTACAGATTTGTGGAACTGATTTTTCAAGTATTTCACTTTTTCGTTCCTGTTGATGAATAATGAGTTTTTCTGTTTGAGAAAAATTTTTCTTTGCCGGTATTTTTTTAGTAAAAAATGATTCTAGTTTTCCAAGTCTTATGTTTTCTAATTCTAAGAATTGTTGAAGTTCATATTGGTCATAATTTCTGTTGAGGTCTTGTTCTTTTTTAACAGAGGCCAGGTAGTCCTCAGTACTAAGATAGACTTCTATTAATTCTTCAAATCCTTTGGATGTTGTTTTATTTCTTTTGTTTTTCATGCGTTTTATCGTTTAAATGTTTATAAATTTTTTCAAGAAAATATAATTCTTTTGATAGTTCAAATAAAACCCTTTGAGGAAAGCTTGTTTCTTCAAAATTTTCAAGTATTTTTATGCTATCAAGATTTGTAAGTTTATCAACTTTTAGATCTAGTTTGTTGAGTAATTGTAATTCTTTATTATTTGGACGTTTCACTTTTTTAAAAAAATGATCTGGCAATTCTTTTGTCGATGAAACTAGTGGAAAACTGCTTTCTGCTGGTAAGTGCGAAATTAAATAGGTTGGATAGGGAAAGCGTGAGTGAAGTTTTAAGTCTTCGAATACCGATTCTAATAATTCAATAATACTATTTAAGTCGGATTTTTTTAAAATGGATAGATTTATATAAGTTGGAACTTTGCCAATTTTAGAGTCCGCAAACAATGATTTGAGATGATCATATTTGAAGTCTGTTAAAATAATTTCTTCAAAAACTGGTATTTTCATTATTATCAAGATCCCATATTGAGAGAATTACTTATTCAGTATAAACTAGTTCAAAGCTAGTTGCTAATTTAAAGGTCCTCTATGATTAATTTACCATTTGTTTCTCTGCCTGAGCATTACACTCAACTTCTTGTTTCTAATATCCAAAATTCAACTGGTACAAATACTAATTTAGAACTTTTCATTACAGAAAATAGTGAATTAAATATGCTGATTAAAAAAATTTTTACTGATATCGATAAAGATGGATTCATTGGAAAAGTTTTAGCTATTTCAGGTTGGATCGGTATCAGAAATCGTTTGGCAGCTGTTTATATAGAATATGCTATAACTGGTTTTTTTCCAGATGTTGCTAATCTTTCTTTAGTTAATGATTTGGTTATTCTTGAAAATAAATTACGTCACTTTACTTCAGTTGGATATTCGCGTTCTTTTCTTTTGGGTTTTTACGCTAAAATGTCTCAAATTCATGTCCGTAAAATTAATAATATTGATGATCTTACGCCTTTGGTGATTAAGGACGAACATTTAGATTATTTAAAATTTTCTAAAACAAAATCAATTCGAATCGATTGGTTAATATTACAATTGGTTCAGTTTGATTTTTTTCTCGGCCAAGAACGTATGACTAGTCTTCTGAGTTCTGGCACCCGATATGATGCGCTTTTTAGTATGCTCTTAAATGAGGAGCAAAAAGCAGTAATAGCTAATTGTTTAAGCTATGGAGCTTCAATTGGTGATAAAGATATTTTTGTAAGTAATTCAATCCAATAATGCGAGATAAAATGCAAAAAAATAGTAAAAATAGTATATGGAAACTGCTGACTGATCTTAATACTAAAAGTGGTATAACTGAAATATCTATTAATGGACCCAAGAATGTTTTTGTAGAACGAGCAGGGCAGTTTATTCAAATTGTGACCAATTTACCCAAAGAAGATATAAGTGAGTTTATTCAAGATGTGGCCAATTATAATTTAAAAACCTGTGATAAAGATCATCCAATATTGGATGGCAGCCTGCCAGATGGATCTCGAATAAATATTATCACTGAACCCTTTGTTCAAGGTTCCCCGGCCATTTCAATTCGAAAATATTTAAAATCACTGTCAAGCTTTGAAAATAATCCAGACGCTTTTGGATTAACTCCTTTTTGGGTAGAGTTTTTAAAAGCATGCGTGTCTGCACATATGAATATCGTCGTTTCTGGAGGTACAGGAGTAGGTAAAACAACTTTTTTAAATTTATTATTGAAAGAAGTTGCCATGGCCGAACGTGTGGTTTGCATTGAGGACACTATAGAGCTCAGTTTAGATTTACCAAACGTTGTACGTTTAGAATCTGGAGCAAAAAATCAATATTCAAGTGCTTCGTTATCAACTCGAGATTTAGTAAAAAATACACTACGTATGCGACCAGATAGAATCATTATTGGTGAAACAAGAGGCGCTGAACTTTTTGATTTATTACAAGCAATGAATACAGGACATGAAGGAAGTATGACTTCAATTCATGCTAATACGGGTGGGGAATGTCTTTCCCGTATGGAAACGCTTTTTCTTATGGCCGGATTTGATATTCCTTTAGTCGTTGTCCGCAAACAATTAGCATCGGCGATAAATTTTATTATTCAAATAGGTCGAGACCACGAAGGAAAACGAGTCATCACTGAAATCGTTGAGGTTTGTGGTATGGAAGGCCCCGTTCTGTTGACCCAGCATATTGCAAGAAGAGAAGAAGGAGCATTGTCACCACAAAGATTATCTCCCAAGCATATAGCTGAGCTTCATCGTCGAGGTGGCCTGCCCTTAAATTATTTTGACACAGCGAAAGTATAATATTTGAAATCCACCGATATAAATGGTAAAAATTCCATCTAACTTACATAATTTTATGCGGTGGGGGATTCTTTGCGAACAATCACAGTCAAAAAAAATAATGGGGCCACAAGCGAATCGATAGCTATCTTTGCTCATCCAGTTGATGAAGTTGGAGTTAATGAGCGGGCAGATTTTTTTACAAAACGAAGCTTAAAAAAAGACTCAAAATTATCAGCATTATATTTAGCTATGAGTATGTGTGATTTAACAACTCTCGAGGGCTCAGATACACCTGGTAAAATTATTCAGTTATGTGCAAAAGCATGTCATCCTGTACCTCCTGATTTAATCGAAAGTTTTTTACAGAAAAAATCATTAAGACCTATTCCCACTGTTGCTGCAGTTTGTGTTTATCCTTTAATGGTGCCAATCGCTGCTGAGGCCTTAAGAGGATCTAATATTGGAATTGCTTCTGTCGCCACTGCTTTTCCATCAGGACAAGCCCCACTGGATGTTAAAATTGCAGATACACGCTTTGCTTTAGATCATGGCGCTTCGGAAATTGATATGGTTATTAATCGCGGTGCTTTTCTCTCTGGTAACTATCAACAAATGTTTGATGAAATTCTCGAAATAAAAGCAGCATGCGGAGAGGCACATTTAAAAGTAATTTTAGAAACTGGTGAATTAGGTTCGTATGATCGAGTACGTTTGGCCTCAGATATTGCAATGGAAGCTGGTGCTGATTTTATTAAAACATCTACAGGAAAAATTAATCCAGCTGCAACTTTGCCGGTAACTCTCGTTATGTTACAAGCTGTCGCGGACTTTCATAAACGAACTGGAAAAAAAATAGGTGTGAAGCCGGCCGGTGGGATAAGAAATTCAAAACAGGCCTTACAATATCTTTGTATGGTGAATGAAACACTAGGTTCAGAATGGATGAATCCTCATCTGTTCCGTTTTGGCGCCAGCGCTTTAGTTAATGATCTTTTAAAACAAATCTATAAAGAAATTACCGGTAATTATTATTACGATAAAGCTTTTTCAATTGATTAAGGAATAAAATATGAATAACAAATCATCTACATTAGGACCTCCAAATTCTTTTGAATATGCTCCCTCATTAGAAGCTACTGACATAGTAAAAATACAAAATAAAAATAAGCTCTTTATCGCTGGAAAATTTATTGCTCCAACCAGTAATAAATATTTTCCAACTTATAATCCGGCAACAGGCGAAATTTTGGCGCAAATAGCAGAGGCCAATGGAAAGGATGTTGATCTTGCCGTTAAGTCTGCCAGAAAAGCGTACAACTCAGTTTGGGCAAAAATGTCAGGAAGAGAAAGAGGACGATATCTCTATCGAATAGCCAGATTAATTCAAGAGCGTGCCAAAGAATTTATGGTTCTTGAAACTCTTGATAATGGAAAACCAATTAAAGAATCACGTGATGTCGATATTCCTTTAGTCGCTGCTCACTTTTTTTATTATGCTGGATGGGCCGATAAGTTAGATTATGCTGTTCCTGGAAAAAAAGTTGCTCCCCTTGGAGTTGTTGGACAAATTATTCCTTGGAATTTTCCACTTTTAATGGCCGCTTGGAAAATTGCACCGGCCTTGGCATGTGGAAATACTGTAGTTATCAAGCCAGCAGAAACTACTTCACTATCAATTTTATTACTTGCTGAAATCTTTCAAGAAGCAGGCCTTCCAGATGGTGTTGTGAATATTATCACAGGAGCAGGTGAGACAGGTGCTGCCTTAGTAAACCATGCTGATATTAATAAAGTGGCCTTTACAGGCTCAACTGAAGTTGGAAAAATTATTGCTCGCTCAATTGCTAATTCAAATAAAAAATTAACACTAGAGCTTGGTGGTAAATCGGCCAATATTATTTTTGAAGATGCAGCAATTGATCAAGCAGTGGAAGGTGTTATTAATGGCATTTTCTTTAATCAAGGTCATGTCTGTTGTGCAGGTTCAAGACTTTTAATTGAAGAATCAATAGGCGATATGTTTGTTGAAAAATTAAAAATAAGAATGAATCAACTGAGAGTTGGAAATCCACTAGATAAAAATACTGATATCGGTGCCATTAATTCTAAAGACGAATTGGCCAAAATAAAAAGACTTATTCAAACTGGAATTGATGAAGGTGGAAATTATTTTGAGGCCAATAGTGCTTCTGTTATTCCGTCCAAAGGATTTTTTCAAAAACCATGTTTTTTTAATGGAGTTTCATCTGCTTTTACTCTTAGTCGAGTCGAAGTTTTTGGGCCAGTATTGGCCATCTCTACTTTTAGAACTGCTCAAGAAGCAGTTTTAAAAGCTAATGATACCCCTTACGGATTGGCTGCAGGAATATGGTCTGAGAAAGGTTCAAAAATTCATAAAATTGCTTCTCAGTTGAAGGCCGGAATTATTTGGGCCAATACATATAATAAATTTGATCCAACTTCTCCATTTGGCGGATATAACGAAAGTGGTTTTGGTAGAGAGGGTGGTCGTCATGGACTGTTTCCTTATCTGGAGGTTAAGTAAGATGAAAAACGATATGAAAATAGCAAAGACGATAAAATTATTTATTGGTGGAGAATTTCCTCGAACTGAATCTGGGCGAAGCTATCCTGTCTATATTAAAAAAACAAAAACAATTTATGCAAATATATGTCTGGCCTCAAGGAAAGATTTTAGAAATGCGGTGACAGCAGCTCAAAGTGCCCTAGCTTCATGGAGTGCTAAATCCGCTTATAATCGAGCACAAATTCTATACCGCATGGCTGAAATGGCGGAAGGAAAGCGCCAAGAATTTATTGAAATTTTAGTAGAGACAGCGGGCCATACAAAAATAGAGGCCAATAAAGCAGTGGATGCAGGTATTGAAGCATTTGTTTATTATGCAGGTTGGAGTGATAAATATCAGCAAGTGATGGGCTCAGTTAATCCTGTCAGTGGACCACATCATAATTTTACAAGTTGCGAACCAGTTGGGTTAGTAGGTTTGATTGCTGATGCTAAGTTTGATTTAGGAAAGCTTTGCTCGCAAATTGCAGCGATAATTGCTTCTGGAAATTGTGTTGTTGTTTTAATGGAAGAAACAGGAAGTGCGGTTATTGCACCTCTAGCAGAAGTTTTTGCGACTTCTGATTTAACCAAAGGAACAATCAATTTATTAACTGGTCATATTGATGAACTCTACAAACAATTTGGATCTCATATGGAACTTCACTCTGTCAGTTGTCAAACAACTGATAAATTAGTGCTGAGTGAATTAAAAGTTATGGCCGCTGATAATATGAAGAGAATCGTCACGCCCATGAAAAATAATTTAACATTAGAAAATTTAACAAGTTTTGTTGAATATAAAACAGTTTGGCATCCCATCGGAAATTAGGTCCTTTAAATTATGATCAAGTCGCGATGGTTTTATCATCCCTTATTTATTTTTATTTTCTCCTTAATTGCATTAGGAGCTTCGCTCTTTATTTATATTAGATCTTATTTACGAGTACATGCAGCACTTCAAGAAGTTGTGATTAAGTATCACTTGAGTGCTAAGCAAATGTTTGATTCTGATACATGGGTAATTATTTTAACTCTTTCTATCCTAGTTGCAATTATACTTGCCGGTCTATTTATTATTTTTATTTATTATCAAAAGATGATTCAACTCTATCATCTGCAGCAAAATTTTATTAACGGCTTTACTCATGAATTGAAAACTCCAATAGCATCAGTGCAAATTTTTTTGGAAACATTTACAAGACACGAATTATCTCGTGACGATCAGTTAAAATATTTAGATTTTATGAAACGAGATATCAAAAGAATTTCGGATAATGTCAGCAGAATATTACATCTTGGTCGTTTAGAAGATAAAAGCTTCAAAGCAGATTTTAAAACTAAAGATCTTGTGTCCCTTATAAATGATTTTATTTCAAAGACTCCTCATTTATTTGAGGAAGGGCGAGTTGTTTTTGAAACCAATTTAGATTCACTGTTTTTTAAAATGGACGAAGAACTCATTGAAATGCTCTTAATGAACTTAGTGAACAATGCTCTGACTTATAATCACTCAGTGGAAAAGAAAGTGGTTATAAGACTTAAAAAAAGTGAAAATAAATTTTACTTAACTGTGACTGATAATGGAGTAGGGTTAGATAAAATTCAATTAAAGAAAATTTTTAAAAAGTTTTATCAAGTTGGGAAAACCACTAAAGGCAGTGGACTCGGCCTATTTATTGTTCAAAATATTACTCGACTTCATGGGGGAAAAATTACAGCTTTGAGTGAAGGAGTATCAAAGGGTAGTACTTTTCAACTGATATTTAAGTTGGAGAAATAATTATGAAAAAACAAATTTTAATTATCGATGATGAAAAACATATTGCAGAGGGAATACGTCTCAACTTAGAAATGCTAGGTCATAATGCAGTAGTGGCAATAAATGGCCGTTTAGGTCTTCTTGCCTGGAAAGAATCTTCATTTGATTTAGTAATAGTTGATTTGATGATGCCAGAAATTGATGGTGTCGGGGTGATTAAACAGATTAGATTAGAAAATCCCAAAGTACCCATACTTGTGATTTCTGCGAAGGACGAAGTAAGAGAAAAAATTAAATGCCTAGGCCTTGGAGTAGATGATTATTTATCCAAACCCTTTAATCTTGACGAGTTTTTACTAAGAGTAGAAAGGTTACTTCTGAGGAGTGGTTGGAATAAAGACGAAATTGTAAATAGATTAGAAACTTTTAGTTTTGGGAATATTTTTATTGATTTTAATAATGTCATGGCCAAAAAAGATGATGTGATTATTGAATTGACCGTACAAGAAATTAAACTTCTACAATTTTTTGTGACTCACCCCAATCAAGTACTGACGAGAGAGCAAATTTTAGAAAATGCCCTTGGATATGACCGAGAAAGTAGCAGTAGAACACTTGATAATTATATAGTAAGATTTAGAAAATATTTTGAGGAAGATCCTAAAAATCCCAAGTATTTTAAAAGTGTACGTTCAGTTGGATATATTTTTGAAAATTTAAAGTAATATACAGGAGATCAAATGGGCCTTTTAACTGGAAAAAAAGCATTAATTTTAGGTGTGGCAAACGATATGTCGATTGCTTGGGGAATAACTAAGGCCTTCAAAGAGCAAGGGGCAAGTGTTGCACTTACTTTTTTAAATGATAGTTTGAAAAAACGAGTTGAACCATTGGCCAATGAAATTGGAGCCGATTTTATTTGTGAAATGGATGTAACAGTCGATGGCCATTATGAAGAACTTAAAAAAACTATTGAAGCTAAATGGGGAAAATTTGATATTCTCGTTCATTCGTTAGCATTTGCAGATCGAGATGATTTAAAGGGACGATTTGTAGATACATCACGCGCCGGTTTTAAAATGGCCTGCGATGTTTCGGCTTTTTCATTAATAGGCCTTTGCCATACATTAAAAGATAATTTAAATGACGACGCTTCAGTTATGGCGATGACATATTATGGATCAGTAAAAGTTTTAAAAGGCTATAATGTTATGGGAGTTGCAAAAGCAGCACTAGAAGCTTCAACTCGTTATTTAGCAGATGATTTAGGCCCTCAAAATATTAGAGTAAATTGTATCTCAGCAGGTCCTATCAGAACTCTTGCCGCTTCAGGTGTGCCAGGACTAAAAGATATTTTTAAAATTATTGAGGAAAAAGCCCCTCTTCGAAAAAATATTACTCCAACAGATGTGGCCGGAACGGCCGTTTATTTGGCTTCAACATTATCTCATGGAGTTACTGGACAAGTCCTTTATGTTGATTCAGGAATAAGCATAATTGCTCAATAATTTATGGCCAATCCAATTTACGAATACACATTAAAGATTTTAGAACATCACCTTGATACTTTTGGTCATGTGAATAATGCAACTTATTTGGCCTTATATGAGGAGGCCAGATGGGATTTATTAAATATTAATAATTCTGGTATTAATGTCATTATGGAAAAAAAGATAGGTCCTGTCTTGCTTGATTTACACCTAACTTTTAAAGCAGAATTAATTAATCGTGAAGAAATTAAAATAATTTCTCAAGCGCGAACTAAAATGAAAAATCAATTTGTTCTAATTCTAGATCAGAAGATGCTTAAAGCTAATGGCAAAATTGCTTCTACTTTAGAATTAAGTGTAGGCCTTATGGATTTAGAAAAGCGAAAGCTCATTGCTCCAACACCAGAGTGGTTAAAAGCACTTGGTGTTGAAGAGTTTGAGAGTCCTTAACTTATTTTATTTCGGTTCATATTCGTTAATTCTTTTTTCTGCATTAACAACACTATAGCGATTTGAAATCATATTAAATAAATTATCACCTTTACTTGCTACTGATGCTGGTCCACGAAAGTTTAATGAATTATTTGCAGCTACATTTTTATTAAACATTTTTCCAAATGGATTGTCAGTACTCGCACTTTTTGAATTGGACTTCTGTATCCCAAATCCACCCATCATAGAAAGTGAACCACCACCACCAAGATAAGTAGGTTGGCGACCAGCAATTGCTGATTGCACTCCTCCTGTATTTCCTGCTCCCGGCGCAGCTCCGCCACCACTAGTACCACCACCACCACCAGCTCCGCCACCGCCAGATCCGCCACCACCGCCACCTGGTTTATTTTCGAGTTGAGCGGCTGCTGCTGTATCTTTTAAACCTGCAGCTTGTCCGGCAGCTACTGTGTTAGTTCCCATGCTTCCAGGAATTGCATTTGTTGGAATAGCAGCTGCCACTGGGCCCCCGGTATTTGTTAAGGGATCAATTGCGGCTTGTGTATAAATTGACCCTGTACCTCCTGTACCAAAGTCGATGACATTACTTCCACCGAGAGCATCGTAAGTGCGGCTTAGTCCACCAGTTGCACATTGTGGGTCTGAAGGATTTAACTGACAAAAATTTGTCATCAGATTTGTTGAGCCAGGAGCTGCTGGAGCGATTGGTGCGAAGCCGTTAACGGCTGCGATGGCGTTGCCCATTTTATCGGCTTGGTTTCCTAGCATGCTGGCTTGAAGTGTATCAACGGCCGCTTTTGCACCGATATCAAAAAGGATTTTTTTCATTTCATCTTTTCTGGAACTATTTGGAAGAAATCTATCAGAAATACTGCCATTTTTAATTATAGTTTTACAGCTCTCTTCATCCATATGTAGAGTTTGAGCAATTTGCATATCTCTAAAGCCATTACATTTTTCTAATACATTATCAATTGTCGGCATATTATTATAATCGGTGGTTAGTGTTGCCAGTTTTGCTGCTTCCATCACGGCCTGCTGATTCATAATATCTTGTTTTTGAAGAGTCGCTGATTGTTGTGTTTTAATACCTATTGCTGCGTCTGTGCTTTGAGCTGCCTTGGCGCTGGCATCGGCTGAATCTAATTGAAATTTCATTCCTTGAGCATCTGTTGCAAATTGTTGAGCGACAGCTGCTATTTGGTAATGATTCGCAAAATCTTCACAAGCTTCAAAGTCGAGAGTTAGAATTCCTTCGTTGGTACATTTTTCTTTATTAATTGCCGATCCTGGATGAGAACCATAATGTTCTTTATTTTTCCATTGCCTACCGGCCTTATTTGCGACATAGGCTTCAACCAGACATAGTTTTATGCTTGATAAAAATTTGTTGTCGTATATACCTTGAGTAGGTGGAGAAGGTGTACTTGGAGCAACTTTACAATTTTTATCTGTTGGGTTTCCAGCATTATCAAATTGTGCGACATATTCTAATGAAATAGTATTTAAACTTTCTTGTGATAAATAAAATTGGAATTGCTTAAGACAATTTGTCATATATTGCGTTATGTAATCTCCCGATTGATCAATTTGTTCACCGCTTGGAGCTGGAATGTTTGAAGCTTTAGTTGGTACAGAGCAGACGAGAGGAGTTGTTCCTTGTGCTTGTTGTTTAGCTGGGTTTGAAGGATTTGTTGCGGAACCAATATTGCCGATTCTGTACCCACCGACACAATTTAATGTATTGGCGTCACACGGTGCTTCACTAACGTTGGTATATGAATCTTGGTTGATAACTGGACTTGTTACAGCTTGTGGAGTTGCTACTGGTGCTGTTTCATTAGCCTCCCCCCAAGCACTCCCACTCACCACCATCATACCAATTATAAATTTTTTCATCATCATAATTTCACCATCTAATAAAATAATCTCACTTGCCCTTTATTATACCTCTCAGTATCGGCAATTCTTCCTCTTATCTTGAGTATATCAATCAGATTTTATATTCTCGAGCTTAACTCTTTGAAACCAATAAACTAACTGAATAAAATTTCGACACAAAATTTTCACTGCCCAAAATCTAGTCATGCCTTAAATTAATGGCAAAGAGGTAAAAGCTTTTTACTCAAGTAAACAGTGCCATTCTCCGATACACCAAAATGGAGAGTGTTGATTGAGTGATATAAAATACAAAAATAAAATTCTAGAATTATCATTGATGCTAAATGAATCACAGCGATCGATTCAAATTTTGGATGCCATTAAATGGGGACCAGATATAGAAGATTTTATTATAAAAAATAATTTTAAAGATATCCCGAAAACAGACGCAAATTTTTATCAAAATAAACCACTTAAATATGACCCACAAAAAAAACTAGAAGAATTTAAAAATCTTAGATTAAAAATAGAAACAGATTTAGGAAAAAATGATCCATTAGGATTGATTCTAAGTCGAAATTGCCATCAATATGAAGATGTTGTTCGAATGCTAATGGCCCGAGGAACAAAAGATTTTTATCAGTATTCAAAAAAATTATATGGTAGCCCCACTGAAATTTTAAATGATGGAAAGACAAAATTATCTAGTTTGGCCAATATGATGAGTGTACTTTTGCATAAATTAGAACAAAAAGATTTAGGAATTCCTGATAAAAAAAATTTAACTTCTGAAATGGTGGTTCATGAATTAAAAAAACGGCTAAATCCGTATTTTGATGACGATAAAATAAAAATAAAACTATCAGAAGATATGGTTTCAGATGCAGCGGCCGGCGCTGATTATATAAAAATAAAAGCGGGATTGTCTTTTTCAGAAAGAGATCTAAGAATATTTGAAGTCCATGAAGGTTGGGTTCATTTAGGAACAACTATTAATGGCGATCAACAACCATTTGCAAAATGGTTAGCAAAAGGTCCTCCGGAATCAACTATTACCCAAGAAGGTTTAGCTGTCACAATGGAGCTTTTTAATTTTGCTCTTTTCCCCAGAAGGGCCAAGAGATTAAATGATCGTTTATTGGCCTGTCAACTAGCTGAAGAGGGCGCCAATGTTTTAGAGGTTATCGATTTTTTTAGAGAAGAAGGATTGAGTGATCACGAAGCAATTAAAAATGCAGGAAGAATCTTTAGAGGAGCATCTCTTACAGGTGGAGCACCTTTTACAAAAGACATTGCTTACTTGAAGGGCTTTTTAGAAATTTATAATTTTATGCGAACAACAGTTAAAGAAGGAAAAACTGAATATATTCCATTTCTCTTTGCTGGCAAAGTCAGTCTTTCCGATTTGCCTACACTTTATCAATATCATCAACAGGGAGTGATTGCCTTTCCTAAGCACTTACCTCCGATTATAAAAGATATGAATGGTCTCGCTATCTGGATGGCCTTTTCTAATTTTCTTAATCGAATGAAATTAGATGATATTTTAACAGAGAAACAACATCGAAAAAATTTAGCAGCTTAGTTAAACTGTAATTTTCGTTTCATCTACACCAGGAGAATTTTTAAAGTTATTTAAAAAATTCATCATCTCTGGGTAGCTCTTCAGTTCAATTATCTCACGAAATGAGGCCCAATCAAGAAAACTATAGAGACTCATTGATAAGAAGTTCCACTCGTTATTTTGTTTTACCCAAGGAGTAATGAAATCAAGTAGGAGAGTCATTCGCTCTTGTTGGCGAATAATATAGGAGTTAGTACTGCAGGCCAGATCGAGTCCACCTCTTTGAAGTGAAAAGAGGTTAATAGATGTATCTAAGAGTGCGTCGATTGCTGATAAAATATTTTCTTCAGCGATTGTTAGGTTGGTCCAACCATATTTTTTAGTTAGATAATTATAAATAACTCTCGAGTCAAAGATTACTTGCCCTTGATCAATTAAAACGGGAATTTTATTAATAGGATTTACTGATCTTAAATAGGCTGCATCTTCTTTTTCAAGATAATTCACAGTTTTAAAATCGTAGATAATTTTATCATGTAGACATAAACGAATTTTTCTCACATATGGAGAAGTAATTGAGCCGATAAGTGTATATGACATAAATAATCCTATGTTTATAAATATTAATGATGTTAGAATAATTCCCTATGAAATGCCATGATTTTTTACATAAGCACTGCCAGTCTTGTAGTTTATTGGCCCTAGAATATTCCGAGACGATAAAGGTCAAGGAAGCTCAGTTAAAAGAACTGTTTCCGGATGAAGTGGATAAAATACAGGAAAGTGTTATCTGTTCCGATGGAGCAGAGGGTACTCGAAATAAGGCCAAGCTTGCGGTTGCAGCTATTCTGGGGGAAATTCAATTTGGATTTTATGACCAAGGAATACAATTTAAAAAACTAGAAAATTGTCCACTGCACTCAGAATCTATTAATAATATACTACCAATCATTAAAACAAAACTTACTGAATATAAAATTATTCCTTATGATATAAATTCTAAAAAAGGTGAATTAAAATATATATTAATAACTTATAGTAAAAGTAGTAATGAATTACTCATTCGTTTTGTCTTACGATCAAAAGAATCAATTGATCGATTAAATAAATTGGCGATGGAATTAGTTTCAACCAATTCGGTTATTAAAGTCGTGACCGCAAATATTCAAAGTATACATCAAGCCATTTTGGAAGGTGAAGAGGAGATCGTTTTATCTTCACAAGAATTTATTACCCATCAATTTGATGAATATCAATTATTTCAAGGCGCCCGTAGTTTTTTTCAAACCAATACAGATATGGCCCAAAATTTATATCGTCAATTTCAAGTAGAGCTTAAAAAATTAAAAGTGCATACTCTTCTTGATTTATATTGTGGAGTCGGAGCATTTTCATTTTATGCATCAAAAAGTTGTAGCCAGGTAGTAGGGATTGAGATTTCAGATAGCGCCATTAATTTAGCAAAATTGGCCAAAGAAAAGAACCAATGTCACCACTTGGAATTCTATAGTCTTGATACAGAGGCCTTTTTAAAGCAAAATAAAGAGAATTTTGATGTTGTTCTGGTTAATCCACCAAGACGAGGTCTAAATCAAGAAATTATTAATATGTTGAACCTTTTAAGTTCTGAATATATATTTTATTCTAGTTGCAATATAGAAACGCTATCCAGAGATTGGAATAGTTTAAAGAATAATTACCAAATTAAATCATTGCAGCTTTTTGATATGTTCCCCTATACAACTCATTTTGAAACATTAATGATATTAGAAAAAAGGATTTAAATGGACATCAAACAAACAGTCATAGATGAAGCGTTATTGGTAGATTCATATTTTATATGTGACCTAGTTTTAAGTAAATTATATATAAAAACTGACAAAGAAAATCCTTGGTTTCTTTTAGTTCCGAGGAAATCAGGTATTACTGAGCTTATGGAACTAAGCAGTGAGGAGCAAGGACACTTAATGGAAGAAGTCACTGCTGTTTCAGAATTCTTAAAACTTTATTATCATCCTTATAAAATTAATGTCGGAGCTTTAGGGAACATCGTAAGACAATTACACATCCATGTGATTGCTAGATTTGAAGAAGACCGCGCGTGGCCTAATCCAATTTGGGGAAGTGCGCCTAGAGAAATTTGGGAAGAAGTTGAACTTGAAAATATTAAGTCCAACTTCTTAGATTTTATTAATTAAGCCACTTTATTTTTTTTTAGTTCATCATCATTTTTTGCATGTATTCCATCAATATATTTATTAATAGAGTCTGGGACTTCTTGGAAAAAGTCGTTTTCTCGGAAGTAAACTTTCTTTTCTAATTGCATACCAGTAGCGGCCGCATCTTCAAAGTATTTATTGAGTCGATAAAGTGGACCTGCAATCTTATGTGAATAGAAGAGCCCCCATACAGAAGCTATGGCAGAAATACTACCTGCAACAATGAGAAAAACTTTTGTCATAAAGCTTTTCTGTTCTTGAATCATCAAGAAAAATGGGTGATCAGGAGGTAGGTTTAACATTTCACCTTTATGCATATAACTTTGGAAAAAATATGAATTTGCTAAGTAAATAATAAACATCGAAATTAGCGATAGCAAAATAAGTGAAAACATAAATTCAATTTGAAACTTATAATTAATGAGAAATTTTTTCTCTCCAGTTATTAAGCTGATTAAATCTTGACTTTTAGAAGGGGAAACTCGTTTTTCTTTATTCATATATACTTCCTTTTTATTAAAATATTTTATTGATCTCTTCCGTATCTCATTTCATCAGTCTGTTCTTTTGAGTAATTCATTTCAATCATTTTTTCTTCTATACTAGGAGCGTCAGCTGTTGGATTATCAATATAATCATCTTTAAGTTCACTGGGAGCTGATGCCACTTTTCTTTTCAATTCGCCGTGTCCTTTATATTCTACGACTTTATCAAAAAAATCTTTAGTTTTGATTTGCTCGTTTATATAATTAAGCTCTTCGGCATTGAATCCATTTTCTGAAAGAGATTGAATCTGGTTTACATCTGTATATGAGTAATTTTCATTAATCATCAGATAGTAGACAAAACTAGGTTCCCATTTTTCTGTATTATTAACATCCATTTTTAATTTGTTCTTATGATCTACTATTTTATTTTGTAATTCTTTTAAGTCTTTAATGCTGGAATAGGGATCTTGAAAACTTTGTTCAAGCATTTTTTCTTGTTCTTTTAAATCTATTTTTAAATCAAAATCCTTTTTAGCAACTAATATAGTCTTTTTAGTTGCAGCATCGATTTGCACATTATTTGGATTAATAACTTCTCCAATTTTGTCCAGTTTATGTTTGTTAGAACGAGATAGTAATGTCCCTTTTTTGATATTTAAACTATCAGGGGACATTTCCGTAATTGTTTGTTCCTGCATTCTTCTTGGGTCTCTTATTTTACCATTAAGGTAATTGGAGATACCCCAAAGAATGAGAAAACTTGCGAAGGCAATTAAAGAGAGATTTCTCATAATGATTTTCTTTTCTTTACTAAGGATTTTGTATATAGCAACTAACGTTCAGAAGACAAAATCGTGTAATGTATTTAAGTACTCTAAAGGTATTTTGTGTCTGGAGTTAGTAGTGTTTAGTGATGTTGTGATTTTCTATTGATTTTATGAAGTTAGATTCATTAAGTGGAGATTTTAGGTTGTTAGAAAAAGTTTATTTTGTGACAATTTTCTGAGGCAAGTCGTGAAACTTGCCCCATAAATATCAATTCTTATTTTGATTTAACACTAGCAGGAAATCTGCCCTTAGTGTTTTCATTTGAAAATTTTAACTGAGACATCGCCATTTGGTCTTGGTTTTTTCTTATTTCTGAAGCTAGTTCTGTATTAATTTTTACTAAGGTTTTCATATCTTCGCTAGGATTGATTTTTTCGAGTTGTCTTTGGGCCTCTAAAAGTGATTTTGTTTTATAGTTATTATCACGTTTTAAAAAAGCAATTTCTTGATCATACTTAGTCTGCATTTCTTCTTGGGTTTTCTCAAAAGAAAGTGACTTTTCTACAAGTTTAGTTTTGTACTTAGCTAACTCAATTTCTAGAAATTGTATTTTATCTTCATATTTTTTTTCATTAAAATTTGATTTTGAATTATTTGAATATGAAGCAATGTCTTCATAGCTATTAAATTCTCTGGCGATACCAGTTTGGCAAATAAATATACTGATTATTGAAAGTTGTAAAAGTGTAATTTTCATTGACGGTCCTTTAGTTATAATTAATTTAAACTATTTATTGGACCTATCGGCAGTTTGTGATAGTTACTTTAGCGCTTACGTCGGTTTTATAATTTTTCTGGAGTTGTGTCCCAATATTTAGGACTTAATCCCTGATGAGTCTTAGTTTGAATGCGTCCATAATTATCTAAAATAAATATTTTTAACATCTCCTTATCACGTTCTGTACAGTCTTCACCACATGACATGAGCATTTCCTTTGCAATGACTGCTCCAACACTATAAGCGCCATTTAAGCTCTCATCACAAGCAATCTCGTTTTCATAATCATGGCCATGAGGGCATACTGAATGGGTAAATCCTAGGCTTTCTCCATTGCCATCACTATGTCTTGCTTCGTGAAATATAAATGACAGTCTTAAAATAGTATTAGCAATTGCATTTGGATCAATTCTATTGATGGCCAATCCGGGGGAAAATAATCCTTCTCCAAGTTGCAAAATCCCAACTCGTGGGGAATCAATTCTTAGGACTAATGGTTTTTTTAAAATACCTCTTGAAAATTTAATATTATAAAGACTGTGATTTGCTTTACCTAATAGGTAAGTAGCAGCTCCTAGATTTGACATTGTGACAAATGAAGGAAGAATTGAATCTGTTTCAGTAGCTATATCTGAAAATGGTTGAGTCAATGGAGTCGGGTAGTCTACGTTTGTTTGTTCAATATTTATTTTATCAGAATCAACAATATACTTAACTCGATTATTTAACCATCGTGTTGCTGTTATTGTATTAAAGTCTTTAAGGCCTAAAACACGCTTAGTTTTTAAATCTTTATTTTCTCTAAAAGAATAATTATTTAAAATATCTAAGTCTTTATTAATGATATTTTTTTGTGATGATTTTATTTTAGGTGAAATAAGTATGTCTGTATTAGCACTGGCCTGGAAGCCAATAAACCCAGAGAATAAAAAAATATATAATTTTAATAACTTATGCATAGTACGATTATAAGTGATCTATAAAAAATTCTCAATAAAATCACTAGTTTTTGTAAAAATTACTCATTAATTTAAAAATTTATCTAATGAAAACGTTCAAAACACCGATATTATGGTCATGAAATTACGTTTACTTTTATTAGTTCTACTTATTTTTACGTCATGCTCACAGTTCTATCATTCCAATGTACAGAGGAATGTGGCCAGTGAAGCTATTGATAAATTAGTTGATGAAGCATTCCTCTACGCTCAGGATAATTTAAGTGAAGCTAGAAAGAATGATATAAAAATTCTCCAAGAAAATTTATTAAAATATCTTATTGAAGCATCATCTAGTGAAGATGCTCATAAAATTGCAATGTATAAGGATGCTACTGAATATTTTAATAGAATTTATCCTGCGATTATGCAAAATATTCGAAATGAAAAAAAGGGAATAAATGAATTTTCAGAAATTAAAAGTGCTCCATTGTGGAGTTTAAAAGACGAACTAAATTATTTGAACAAAGAATCGATACACTTCCCAAAATCAAAAATTGAGATTGATTTAATTACAGGGCTAAAACTAGTAGCACCTTTTTATAAACAAATCTCTGAAAAAAATTCTAATAAATTAAATAATCAGTATGAAAAAACTGTACATAAAGTAATGGGGCAAGAATTTGATCTTCATCCTTCTTACGGAGAATTAGAAGAACTTCTTAAAATGGAAGGGACTAGTGCCACAGAAGAAGACAAAATTTTAAAATTAGTTTCTATGGTTGAAAATAAATTACAAAAACACGAAGCAAAAATTAGGCATCTAGGATCTGAAATCGCAAAAAGTGGTCAAGTTGATTTGAATAATACTCAAGTACGTCTTGTCGTAAATTTTATGAATTATTATTTTGAGCATATGGAAGCAGATGTTGTTAAAACAATTATGTCTGAATTGGTTACTGGTGGAGCGAAACTTACTCAAGAAGAAACGATGAAGGTTATTTTTAAAAATACCGGCCCAGGACTAGGTAAAGTTCTTCAGCAAATAGGAAAAGAAAAAGGAATTGGTGAAACATTTTCTGGAATGTTAGCAGTATTAGAGTCAACGGGAAAACAAGTTCCTCTTCATCTGGTTCAGAATTTAGTTAATACTGATAATGGTGGTTATGAGTTAAGTAAAATTATTGATAAGCCACTCGGTACAGGAACGATGGCACAAGTTAATCGAGCAACATTACTTGAAGATGGAGTAGAAAAAGAAATCGCTTTACGTTTTTTAAAACCTGGAATAGCCGAACGTTGTAAAAATGATATTGATATTTTAAGAAGTTTTGTGCCTGATAATGAAGCTCTCTTAATAAAAGAAGGATTTACAGATGTAAGGGTTGTTTCTACATTAATTGATAGTGTAGCTAAGTTTTTAAATGAAGAATTAGATTTTAAAATTGCTATCGCTAATCAACAAAAAGCATATGAAGTATATTCAAAATCTATTGTTTTAAAAACAGATTCAAAATATTCACTTTTGGAGATGAAAGTACCACAGGTTTATACTCCTCCAAGTGGAAGTAGTAATTTACATATCCAGGAGTTTGCTTCTGGTGGGGTAAAGTTTAGTGAACTTTCTGATGAGGGAACTAAACATATTGTAGCTCAAGAAATGGTAAGGATGTGGTTTGAAGAGGCATTGTTTGAAAGTGGATTTTTAAACGCAGATCTTCATCAAGGAAATTTTCGAGTTGTATTAATTGAAGAAAAAGAGAAAATTAAGATTTTACTTTATGACTTTGGATTATCGACTTCTCTAAATAAAGAAGAGCAAAGAGCATTCTTGTTATTAGGGGCCGGTGCCTATTTAAAATCACCGAGTACAATTACTGATGGCATCATGGCCTCAATGAATTCGACTGATAAATCTTTAAGAAATAAATTAATGAAAGATATAGAAAAAGAAATGAAAATTCATCCTACTAAACCTGCGGAAGATTGGGTTGCATGGTGTGTGACTAAAAATTATTTTGTTTCTGAGAAGTTGGGAGCATTTGCAAGAGGTTCACTACTTTTGAAACAATTACCAGAAAGTATGGGGCAAACTGAAATGTTTAAGGATACAGTGGTCAAAAGTGCCACGTCTCATCTCGTAAAATCAATGGCCGATAGAAAATATAATTTTCCACTTAGGAAAATGGATTTAGTTAAAATTGCTGCGATTCAAGCTAAAAATACTTGTTCAGAACTTATCCAATCTTTTTTAAATTTTTTTCACTAAAAAATAAAAAATACATAAATAAGCATAATAGAATTTGCGCTAGAATACCTTCCCATACAGGAAATATTCCTAGAATTTCAAAACGAAAATTTAGAGCAGTCGTATGAATGGGAAGAAAGCCAATCTCTTGAAATGAGTGAATGGCCTTACCTGTTAAAATGATTGCCAATGAAGTCATCATAAACGAAGAAATCTGAAAAAGTTTTCTCATTGGTATTTTCTTTGAATATCTCAGCATAAAATAGGCTAAAATCGCAATTGTCAGAAGTGATAAAAAGACACCGTAGGGAATTGCACTTTTATCTGAGACGGTTGTTTGAAACCAAATAGATCGAATAAAGAGGACTGTTTCAAATGCTTCTCTAAATACGGCCATAAATGCAATTGAAAAAAGTGTGAATAGATTTTTTTCATTGATAGCGCTATTAATTTTTTCGTGAATAAAAGTTTTCCATTTAGTTATTTCTGTTTTTTGATGCAACCAAAATCCAAAATAGAGAAGTGCTATGACAGCAATTAGCGCCGTGAAAGATTCCAGCATCTCGCGGCCTACTCCACTAACATTAATTAATTTTCCAGAAATAAACCACATGAAAAATCCTAGACCTAGTGCTGTTGTCCATCCATAGTGAATATAACGAATAGCTTTTTTGTTTTTCATCGCACCAACAATCCCAAGCAGTGTCACTAACAAAAGTACTGCTTCTAATCCTTCTCTTAAAACAATTCCGTAAGTACCCAGAAGCGCAACTGAGAAATTTAACTTTCGATTGGTAAGTGTTTCTTTGATATCTTTAAAAAGGTTTTCTACTTTTTCAATTTCAATTTTCAATTTTAGTTCACTTCCATTTTGAGAGACAAGTTTTCTAATCTCACTCATGGCCACTTCAATCGAAATAATTAGTTCAGGTTTATTGGCCTTTATCGCCGGTTCAATTGGTTCAATTCCCTGGAGATATGCCTGTATTGCATATTTTTTTGCCAAATCTTTTTCACCATGAAGATAGGTTGGCAGAACCTCACTAAGAGTTTTATGGGCAATGTCTAAATAATCTTCAAAGGATTGTTGATGATTTTGTGTACGAAGAGCGCTTATCATCTTGTCGTCTTTTAAGGAAAATCTTTCTTGTATTTCATTATTTGTGAGAATAGAAATTTCTTTAAGGGATAATTGATTATCTTCTAAAGAGTATGAGTTATCAGACTTGGAAAATGGAAGAGACATGACGTAAAAGGCGAGATCCCAAATTTGTTTATCTTCTAATTGATCAAAACCGGCCATGCCAGTACCAGCAACTCCAAGTCTAATTGTATTATAACAATGAAATGCTGAAATTTTATTCATACGTTCAAGTTTATGAAAATTAGCTGGTGGGGGTGTAAGTTCTAAACCATCTTTTCCATTTCCCATTCCTTCAGCACCATGACAGTTAAGGCAATGAGTTTGATAGAGTTCTGCACCTCTTTTAATACTTGGCCATATTTCAGGAGCAAAGCTTATACCAGAAAATACTATCAGTTCTCTTTGCAAGGACCTTGCTATAAAAGCAACATCATTTGCCTCTTTTTTATTTTCAATAAAATTTCTAAGTTTAAGTCCTTTATCTAGAAGATTTTTTTGTTGATAATCGGTCAAGATCGTTACAATTTTTCCAGAAAATTCTAATTGTTCTTCATATTCAGAAGGTGATTGAACGATTCCATTTTTTACAGCACCACTGTAGTCACTTGCTAAATAATCTAATAAATGAATGGCCAAGCGTGAGTCTGCACTTTCTTTTGCTTGCAAAGGGGTAATAATACATAAAATTATAACTAATAATATTTTCATAGTTCGACTATACACTTTAAAGTTTGACTAGTCAAACAAGTGTAAAATCTATTACTTGCAAGATTTAATGACTTCATCAATAATAGGAGGATGACCAGTAAAGATTCTCTAAATTCTAGTGTTTTAGTTGTGGATGATGATCCCGTAATTTTAGAAATTTTCCGTGAAAATTTAGAAGATCTTTCATTTAATGTATTTACCGCAAGCTCTGCCAAAGAAGCACTTAAATTAGATATGGATAAAATTGATTGTATCATCACTGATGTGATTATGCCTGAAATGACTGGAACTGAATTAATAAATATTTTAGAATCAAAGGGCCATCATAAAATATTATTTTTTATGACCGGATATAAAGATTACCCTCGTGAAGAGCTTAATAAGTTTAAACCTCGAGCAATTATATTCAAACCTTTTGATATTGAAGAAGCCGCACTCCTCATCAAAAATCATATGATGAGATTAGATAAATAATTAATGACAAAAATTAATTCAAATCTCACTTCCTTATTTTGGGTTCAGTTTTTTGGGGCCCTAAATGATAATACTTTTAAAAATGCTTTGGTGATTTTAATTACTTTTCATAGCTCAGTTCTTTTTGGTCTAAATTCCTCTATGTTAGTCGCACTGGCCGGTGCCGTTTTTATCGCTCCATTTTTCTTTTTATCGGCTACGGCCGGTCAAATGGCCGATGTTTATGAGAAAACTCGAATTGTTAAGATAATCAAAAAAGTTGAAATTCTCATTGTTTTCTTTGCCATTATAGGTTTTTACCTAGAAAACTATTATTTACTTTTTTTTGTTCTTTTTTTATTAGGGGTACATTCCACCTTTTTTGGTCCATTGAAATATGCACTTATTCCCTTTTACTCATTTAAGAAAGATTTAGTATTTTCGAATGCATTAATTAGTGGCGGTACTTTTATTGCGATTCTTGTAGGAACAATTATTGGTGGAATCGCTAGCGGAATATTCTTAAAGATTTTTTTAATTTCGTTTGCACTAGTTGGGCTTTACTTTGCAAATAAGCTCCCTTCATTAGGAAATACTCATGTAACAGACAAGCGAGATATTGATTGGAATTTTTCTAGATCAACTAAAAATATCTTAAAATTAGTTTTTAAAACTAAAGCAATTGCAATTTTGATTTTAGGACTCTCATGGTTTTGGTTTATGGGGGCCGGATTACTCTCATTATTACCATTACTAGCTAAAAATATTCTGCATGGAAATGAAGCTGTGGCGACTTTATTATTATTTACTTTTACACTTGGAATGGGAGTTGGCCCTTTTGTTTTAGATCTTATCAGTGGTGGAGTTATTAAGAAAATCATTATTCCATTAAGTCTTATTTTTATGAGTCTCTTTATTTGCGATATTGCGTATGTGATTAAAAATTTAAGCGCTGTACTTGAGTTCATTACTATGGATAAATTTTTTGCACTTAAGTTTTCATGGAGAATCTTAATCGATTTATTTATGCTCTCTTTTTTTGGTGGAATGTATACAGTTACTCAATTTGCTGAATTTCAATCAATCGCTCCTGCGAATGAAATATCTAGAATGATTGCAGGGAATAATATTTTAAATTCACTCTTTATGGTTGTTGTTTCATTACTTCTTATGATTTTCCATATGCAAAGTATGCCTTTGTGGAAGATGTTTGGAATATTGGGAATCTTGAATACAATAGTCGGGTTTTTTCTTGTTTATTTATATCGGCAAAATATTTTCGGTCTTTCCTCGCATAAAATTTCATGATATTTTTCACGTCATTCAAACTCATAAAAGGATTTTATGATGACGTCGATAGAAATTCCAAACTGGCCACTAGCTACACTAGGGCCAATTAGCTTAAGAAAAATGTTTTTTTACTGGATACTTTCTTTTATTTTTAAAAGATTTCTAAATTAATTCTCTATATGCAGCGACAATACCAGCGGCGCTCAAGTCATATCTAGCATAAAGTTGATCTGCTTTATATGCTGATTGACCAAATTCTCCGCGTATACCTAGAGTTTTCGCTTTGAAATTTACTCCGTGTATGTGAAGAGCATGTAAAATCATTGAGCCCATTCCGCCAATCACTTGATGATCTTCAATTGTTATAAGTTTTCCATTTGTATTTTTTAAGGCAGATGAAAGACATTCAATATCAATATGATTTATAAATGAATGATTGATAATCGTGGCCTGAATATTTTCTTTTGCAAGTAATGTTTGAGCTTCTATTGCTTTTGCAAGCATTGGCCCAGCGGCAACGATAGTTACATCTTTTCCGTTTGCTAGAATATTGGCCTTCATCCATTCGTACTTCATTCCTTCAACATAAGTTAGGGGATGGTTTTCACGTCCGAGAAAAAAGACAGTAGAATTAGGAGTAATTCCTTTTTGGCGATCGCTGGCAAATTTTTCAAGTGCTAATGTTGTCAGTGCTTCGGCTTCACTTGAACACGAACAATTAATAACCGTTAAGTGAGGAATATTGGCGATAGCAGAAAAATAAGTTGTTGCTTGGTGACTTGCACCGTCTGCGGCATCTTGAAAACCAGTGTGAGAAAGTAGTGCGATAATGGGTCCCTCAGATAAACTGGCCATGATTAAAGGTAAGTTTCCCTTAGTGATTCCAAATTGAGCAAAGGTATCGACAACTGGAATAAGCCCAACTTTTGATAAGCCAATTGCACTGGAAATCATATTTGATTCAGCTATACCCAAATCAATAAAATGATCTGGAAATTCTTTATGAAAAGCTTTGATTCCTGTTGAGCTTTGTAGATCGGCCGAAAGAGAAAATAGTGGTAGACCTTTTTTGGCAGCATTAATAAAAGCTCGAGCAAATCCATCTTGAACTTTTTCAGTTTTTACAGAGTTTGTAGATGCTACTTTGGGTGCCGGTTTACTTGCTACTAATTCATTGGCCCAATTAATAAATTCAGTAGGTGCATTACCATCGTAAATTTCATTGATAAATGCGGGAAGTTTTTCATCGTAAGCTGAAAGAGGATAGCCATGTCCGCCACTGGCATTTTCCATTGTTGATTTTATGCCATATCCTTTTATTGTTTTAAAGACGATGGCAATTGGTTGTGTTGGTTTAGCTTCAGCGTTTGTAATTTCTGATTCAATAGCAGCATAAACTTTTTCTAAATCGTGACCGTTATCAACACGAACTAACTTCCAGCCAAGAGTTTCTAGTGAATTAAATGTAGGAGTCATAGAAAATGAATCAATGTCAATTCTTCCACCTAGTTTTGTATTATTATCAGAAATAAGCAAAACAAAGGGATTCATTTTATTTTTTAAGGCAAGACCGGGGATGGCCGCAAAAGATTCCTTTGCTTCTCCTTCCATCGCAGCTCCATCAGATAAAACACATATTGTAGTTCTTTTAATACCTGTAATTTTATCGGCCATACAAAGACCTTGAGCCTGTGGCAATCCTGAACCTAATGGCCCATTAGAAATAAATACACCTTCTGGATTAAGATGTGCTTCTCCATGGCCGGTTAATTTACTTTCGATTGATCTAAAATGTCGAAGATCGGTAAAACTTAATCCATCAAATCCATAGTTAGCACGAGTGGCATAAATACCATTTTCAGCATGACCAGCATCATTCACAAAATGGAAATTTTCAAACCATTCTTTAGAGGATTTTTTAAACATGATACCGTGAACGGCCGAAATTATTTCTGCAAAGGCCGCAGGCCCGCCCCAATGAGAAGCTGCACCACCAATAGTGGCATGCTGATTCATAAGTGCTACTAGCGCACGAGTTGCACATGGATCTGCTAAGACAATATTATTTTTTAATGTAACAGAATATTGAGGCGCTTTTGTTGGAGTGCTTGCTAATTTATTTTTTAGTTTGAGTGGTGTGATCATAGGAATCCTTAATGATGAGGTTAAAAAATGAGACAAATATAAATGCTAAAATCATAGTAACTAATTGATGGCTGACGTAGTGTACTCCTCGGAGCATTTGAATGGTAGTCATTGCAAATCCCATACTCATGGCAAAAAGAAATGCCCAAATCTTATATTTACGTTTCTGAAATAAACAAACAAGTGACAAAAGGGCAAATCCACCCGAAGCATGGCCTGCTGGAAAGCAATGGCCGCGTCTATATTTCCCGTCAGGAGAATCTGGGTTGATAGGGTAGTTATCTAAAACTTTTACATACGGAATCTTGCCTCCGTAGCGGGTAATGTCATCTGGGCAATGAACGTTGCTGATATTTTTACCTACTAATGCAATAAAAGCAGGCAAAAGTACGAGAGTAAGGGCAACTACGGCCAATCCTTTACGTTTATTTCGCCAAATATCTTTTTTACGTGAGTAAAAATATCCAGCAATGGAAGATAGTCCGATAATATAGATCGGGATTTTAATACCTTTATAAAATATTTTATAATAAATACCGCCTGGGTCATGGAAGCGCCACGCATTTATTTGGAAATTGTAAAAATAATCTTCCAGAATAATATCGTAATTGGTGTATTCAAAGAACACAAAAACTAAAATCAGTGTAATAAGACTTACTATCAAAGTTTTTTTGCCCAGGGTTTTTCTCCATGATATATTAAATAGAAATTTTCTATTCGCAAATTATACAAGATAACAAAGAGAAATTACCAATGAAATATGCACGTGTAAAACAGATACTAGAAAAAAACAGAATGAGTTTTGTCTTTCTTTTTTATTTCTTTTGTTTAGTAGAAAACTTTATTATCAGACTAATCTTGACGGTAAAAGAATTGCCAGGAATTTCGTTTCCTTTGACAGATCTTCCAAAGATTTTTCTTTTTGGTATTTTTAACGACACATTAAGTTTTGGTTATATTGCCATCCCGATGGTTCTCTATTTAATTTTAGTACCAGAAAAATTTTATCATTCAAAAAAACAAGTGATTCTCGCACATATGTTCGCTTTTTTCGTTTTGATTCTTTATAGCTTTAATGCTCATGCGGAATGGTTTTTTTGGAATGAATTTACATCTCGTTTTAATTTTATTGCAGTTGATTATTTAATTTATACTAAGGAAGTTTTAGGGAATATTAAAGAAAGTTACCCGATGTCAATTGTGTATACTTCAGTGGTCTCTGTCGCTGTCGTCTTATATGCACTATTTTACAAGTTAATAAAAAAAATTAATTTACACATGCATGACCGACGATTTTCTCACAGAGTGAAGTCTGGATTATTAGTGCTTTTATTTCCACTTTTTTCTTTTTTTGTTTTAGAGAATTATTTTAGAAGTGTATCTGAAAATCAATTAGTAAATGAACTTTCCTATAATGGGATCTATCAATTATTTCATGCTTTTAGAAATAATGAATTAGACTATGATTCTTTCTACCAAACATTAGATTCTGGTAAAGTTTGGTCTTACATGCAAAAAGAACTAAAGTCCCCTGACTCGCAAGGCGTGAATAAAAATTCCACTCCTTACTATCGAAAAATATCAGGAGTTGGTGCTGAAAAACATTATAATGTCATTTTTGTAGGGGTTGAATCTCTTGCTGCTAGTTTTATGAAAAAATTTGGAAATACTGAAAACATTACTCCAAACTTGGATGAATTAATTAATAAGTCGATGTTTTTTTCAAATGTCTATGCCACAGGGACTAGAACCATTAGAGGATTAGAAGCACTAACTTTGTCCTTACCTCCAACTCCAGGGTTTTCAATTGTTAAACGTCCTCATAATGAAGATCTATTTTCGATTGGAAAAGTTTTCAAAGATCGGGGTTACGACACGAAGTTTATTTACGGGGGTTATGGTTATTTTGATAATATGAATTACTTTTTTTCAAATAATAATTTTGAAGTCATAGATCGAACCAATTTTACTCGCGACGAATATCAGGTCGCAAATATTTGGGGAGTAGATGATGAATCTCTCTTTAATAAAACTATAAAAGAAGCCGATAAATCTTATAAAGCAAGAAAGCGATTTTTTAGCTTCGTGATGACAACTTCAAACCATAGACCTTATACTTATCCTGAAGGTCGTATTGATATTCCTTCACATACATCTCGAGAAGGGGCCGTTAAGTATACAGATTATTCTCTTGGAAAGCTTCTAAAAGACTCTGCCAAAAAACCATGGTTTCATAATACAATATTTGTCATAGTCGCTGATCATGGTGTGGGAGGGAGAGGAACAGCTCAAATACCAATGGATCAATTTCATATTCCTTTCTTTATTTACTCACCAGTACATATTCCACCGCAAGAAGTTGATCGATTAGCATCTCAAATTGATGTGGCCCCCACTTTATTATCGCTTCTCAATTTTACTTACGATTCAAAGTTTTTTGGTAAAAATATATTAACGATGACCAAGGATGAAGAACGAGCACTGTTAGGAACATATTCTAGCTTAGGCTTTTATTCTAAAGGAAAGTTGGTAACTCTTGGGCCAAATCGTGTTATTGAATACAATTTATATGATCCCAAAACAATGGTTGTCTCAAAAAATACCGAACCAAAATCTGACAAATCCCAAGAAGTATTGGATGAGGCAATTAGCTATTATCAACATGCAAGTTATATCTGGAAAAGTGGTATGTACAATGGAACAATTGATAAAACAGATAAGGATGTAAATGGAAATAAATAGGGATATCTTATCAGCTAAAAGTTTTATTAATAATGAGTGGATGGGGCATTCAACTATAAATATATTATCGGTCACAGATAAGTTTGAACAAAATATAATTGCGACAATTCCCTATGCTGATGCAGCTGAAGTTCAGTTTGCTGTCTCTAATTCTGTTCAAGGTTTTCAAGTTTATTCAAAATGGTCGGCGGAAGAACGTAGAGAAATTATTTTAAAAATTAGAGATGGATTAGTTTTAGAGCAGGATAAGTTTGTAAACTTAATTGTTTCTGAAGCTGGTAAACCTATTGATTATGCCAGAGCTGAAATACAGAGATCTATTAAAATACTAGAAATTGCAGCCGACGAAACCATGCTAGTTGCCGGTGAAGTTGTACCTATGGATTATGGAATTGGAAAAGGGCGTATTGCCGCCACCAAAAGATTTCCAATTGGTCCGGTTCTCGCTATTTCTCCTTTTAATTTTCCACTTAATTTGGCACTTCATAAAATTGCAGCAGCTCTTGCTGCTGGTTGTTCTGTTATTCTGAAGCCGTCTCCTTATACTCCTTTGACTGCACTGGCTTTTGCTTCGATATGTAAAAGAGTTGGATTACCTGCGGGAGTGCTTAATGTTGTCATCTGCAAAAATGAGGAAGCGGAATTAATGTTAAAAGACGAACGGATTAAAATGCTTTCATTTACTGGTTCAGCTGAAATAGGGTGGAAGTTAAAAGAAAAAGCAGGAAAGAAAAAAGTTACACTCGAGCTCGGTGGCAATGCTGCTGTCATTGTGGATCATACCGCTAATATTGAGGAGGCGGTAAAGACAATTGCCAGAGGTGCATATTTATATGCCGGTCAAATTTGCATTTCCATACAGAGAATTTATGTTGATCAATTAATTTTTGACGATTTTGTTGAAAAATTAAAAGTTGCAACTGCTGAATTAAAAACGGGTAATCCAAGTGTGGAAGGAATCACCGCCGGTCCGATCATAGATCCGCATCATCTTGCTCGTATTAGTCTTTGGGTTAACGAAGCTAAATTGCAAGGTGCACATGTGATCTTTGGTGGAGAGGTTTTAGATCAACAAAAAAATCTTTATGCCCCAACACTGCTTACAAATACCAAAAGTGATATGAAAGTTGTTTCTGAAGAAATTTTTGGTCCAGTCGCAATTATTGAAAAAGTTAAATATTTTGATGAAGTTATTAGAGATATTAATCGCTCTCGTTATGGATTACAGGCGGGATTATATACTGACCAACTCTCACAAATTAAATATGCTCATAAAAATCTTGAAGTAGGAGCACTTATTATAAATGGTATTCCAGGTTTCAGAGTTGATTCTATGCCTTATGGCGGAGTAAAAGATTCAGGTTTTGGTAGAGAAGGAATTAAATATGTCATTCAAGATATGACAGAATCTAGACTATTAGTGTATTAGTATTTTTAAAGTTTTTTATTTGGAGTTCATATGACAGTTCGAGTACGTTTTGCCCCTTCACCTACAGGTTACCTTCATATTGGAGGAGCAAGAACTGCAATGTATAATTACCTTTTTGCCAAAGCAATGGGCGGAAAATATATATTAAGAATCGAGGATACCGATCTTGAACGAAGCACTAGACCTTTCGAAGAATCTCAAATTGCAGATTTTAAATGGCTAGGCCTTAATCATGATGAAGGCCCAGATGTTGGTGGAGATTATGGCCCTTATCGCCAATCAGAACGTGGACATATTTATAAAGAATGGGCAAAACGATTATTAGATAATGGTCATGCTTATCATTGCTTTTGTTCGGAAGAAGAATTAACTGCTAAGAAAGAAATCGCCAATCTTGAAAAACGTGCACCTCATTATGATGGAAAATGCAGAAATTTAAAACCAGATGAAGTCTCTTCAAAATTAGAAGCTGGCCTTGAGGCCGTTATTAGATTTAAGGCGCCATTAAAGGCCTATGCTTTTAATGATCATGTTCGTGGGCGAGTAGAATTTCCAGAAGGTATGGTAGGTGACTTTGTTATTCTACGAGCCAGTGGAGTTCCTGTTTATAATTATGCAGTTGTTGTAGACGACGCCAGCATGAAGATTTCTCATGTTATTCGAGCTGAAGAACATTTACCAAATACACTTAGACAATTAATGCTGTATGAAGCTTTTAAAGAAACTCCTCCAGAGTTTGCTCACGTGTCACTATTGATTGGAGAAGATAGACAAAAATTGTCTAAACGCCATGGTGCTACATCGGTAACTTTATATAAAGAAATGCACTATCTACCAAAGGCCTTACTTAATTATTTATGTTTACTTGGGTGGTCACATCCAACAGAAGTAGATATTTTTGATATCGAAGAACTTGGAAGTCTTTTTAATACAGATCGATTTATTAAGTCCCCATCAATTTATGATATTCAAAAATTAAATCATATTAATGGACAACATCTTCGCCATTTACCTCTTGAACAGATAATTCAAGGTTCAGAAACTGCGCTACCAGCTGGCCATCCTTTTTTTAGTCAAACTAATGAGTGGAAATTGTCATGTGTAAATATTTTTAAAGATAAAATTAATTTATTTACCGAACTTGATGAAAAATTAAAAATTATTTTTGAAACCCATCAAGATACTTCACAAGATTATATTGATGCATCCTCATGGGAAACAACTCCCAAAATTAGAGAATATTTAAAAACAGAAATTGCGGCAGCAAAAGCAGCTGGTAAAAAATTTATAACTGAGGCCGAGTATAATGCTTGGAGTGATCACGTTAAACTTGAGTTAAAAATTAAAGGGAAGCAGTTATTTATGGGGATGAGATGTGTTCTTACTCATCAGGCCCATGGACCTGATTTAAAATTTATTATACCTCTTACGCCACTTGAGGTTTTAGAGTATCGACTTACTTTGTAAGGGAGAGATAAATTTCTCTTCCTATCCATGCATCTGTTGCTGCATACATTTTTTGTTCAGCTGTGAATTCATGAGTTTCCCAGTTGGTTAGCTTGGCCCGTTTTGAAAGAGTGAGGCCAAGTACTTCTTCAGTCATGCCTTTTAATCCAAAATTTTTTAATTGATTTAATTTTGCTAAATCTGCTAATTCTATAAAACCTCTTGGAGAAAAAGAAAATTGTTTTTGTAATCCTTTGATATCATCACGAATCGCAACACCCGCCTTAATAATTTCTTCATTTTCAAAAAATGAAATAAAAGGGGATAAGTCACGGAGATGGAGTAGGCGAAATAAAAAGGCATCAGTGGCCGTTGATAATTGCAAGAGTGAGACACTATAAACTTCGCCTTTTCGAAAAGAGGGCCTAGTTTCTGTATCAAAACCGATAACTGTACTTTGATTTAAGCAATTTAGTGCGTGCAGAACGTCATCATCATTGCTCACTACGACAATTTTTCCTGGGAAAGATGCTTTTGGATATATAAGTTCATTCATTGTAATTTTTCTCAATTATTTGTACCATAAAATGAAAAAGTTTAACCAGTTAAAAGAGGAAAATATGCCTTCATTTGATTTAGTTTCAAAAACAGACATGATGGAAATGAAAAATGCGATTTTAATGGCACAAAAAGAAATTGATAATCGATATGATTTTAAGGGGAGTGATACGTCTCTTGAGTTAAGTGAAAAAACAATTGAGCTACGTGCCGGTGATGATTATAAAATGAAAGCTGCATTAGAAATTTTTCGTGGTCAAATGGTTAAACGAAATATTGGTCAGCGCTGTATAGATCCTCAAAAAATAGAACCTTCGGGAAATAGAATGTTAAAGCAAATTATTAATATAAAAAATGGTATAGAAAAAGAAAAGGCCAAAATTATTAATAAAGCAATAAAGGATTCTGGATTAAAAGTTCAGTCATCTATTTTAGATGATAAAATAAGAGTAACAGCAAAAAAAATTGATGATCTTCAAGATGTTTATCAAATGTTAAGAAATCACAAAGATGTTGATATTGAATTACAAATGGAAAATATGAAAAGAGATTAGTTATAAATATGAAAAAAAAAATAATCATCATTTTGATTTTAATAATAGCTTCTATTGTAGTATGGTTTTTTTTCTCTAAGCAAATGGAACCAGGATCAGAGCTTCAGCAAGAAGAAAATATTGTTTCTGAGGTTAAAGACCAGTCTTCCCCAACCGTTATTTTAAAAGAAGATAAATCGGTTGTTTCAACTAAAAAAACTTCTTCGCTTGAAAATCCTCAAGATAAAAACTTTGATGAATACGACAAGAATGACAAGATTTGGTTAGATAAAGTGCAAAATGTATTAAGTATAAATGAGTTTGAATTTTACCAAGGTTTAAGAAGTAATAATGAAGAAGAGAAAATGCAAGCCTATCAAGAGTTTCACGATTATTTACGACAAAAGCACGGAGATAATTTTTCATATAATATTTCTGAAGACCAGAGTATTCGGGAAAAGCAAATTAATGCCAAATATACTCAAGAGTTTTTGAAAAAGATTGGTCCAGATAAATTTAAATTGTATTTAAATATGCGAGATCAATTCAACGTAGAGCAGCAACGAAAATCAAAAGATGGAAATGCGTTAATTATTGAGTTTTAAAGCATCTTGCTTTTTCTTAGTTGCATTTTGATTAACTAAATAATAAAGAAGCGTCCCTACATTTAATCTTTTACCGTATATAGGATTTTTTAATCCAAATTTATAAAACAACCAAAACTTGCCACTATCAATCCAAGATCCTTGTGGTGGAATTTCCATATATTTAATCATGTAAAGAAAAATTGCTTGAGCATATTTCTCTTGAGAAGGAGGAAGCTTCGCTACTTTTATAATTGCTGAACGATATATTTTAAAGGCCGCATCTAGTTCCGTTATTGCAGTTTTTCCTTCATAACCAACGATTGTAACATTGTCGATTACGTTATCTCTATTTACATCAAATCTAATAAATGTTGATTCAATGTTTAGTAGGGCACCCAAAATGAGTGTAGATTCTCTTTTGTTAATTGGAATTTTAGGGTTATTGTTTTCTCTCGCGAAACCTTCAACGCCTTTTAGAAAGCCCATTGATTCTTCTGATTTTGCATCATTTATATATGTATAAAGTCTTGGAAAAAATTCTTTATATTCTAGGTTATTCATTAATGTTGAAAAATAATTATCATTAAAGCATCCGACATCAAAAAGTGGATCGGCCTTATTGATTCCGCCATCACATACTTTTAGTAGTTCAGTGTTAATTTTGCTATTAACCTGTACAGATGACAGTACCATCGAAATATACTCTGTCGCTTCGTTGGTGTTTACTCCAAAATCTCCATTTGATTGATGTTGAAATAAATCAGCTAATAAGACGGCATTACGAGCGAAGTTTTCAAAGTCTTTAGACCATAATTTAAACTCTTCTAAGACTGGCTTCATGTCTAATAAGAAAGTTTGAAACTCTTCAAGGGAAACTTGTCTATTTCCAAGTGTATCTACGTGTCCATATGTTTTGAGAAGTTTAGTGGCCATAAAACGCATTGATGAAAGTTCAAGAAAACCATATTTTGTGCGTCTATATTCATTTCCGTAAAACTGTAAATTAGTTTCTTTGTCTCTGAAATATTTAAACTTGGTAGTGAGAACTTGGAAGTTTGTCTGAAGTTCACTCAATCGCCGCGAGCTAAATATTTCATAGCCAGGAAGTTTAAGTGGGGCGAGGTAAGTTATTGCTGTTGGTGACGCGAGTACTTGTTGGTAGGCATCAAAGGTTATTGTATCAAAAAGAATTTGTTCATTTAAATCTTTAAATAAGTCGATTACCTTGTGTACATCTGAAAGCATAAAAGCATCGCCCGGACTTTCAAGGAATTTTGTTTTTAAGGCAATAATCGTAGGTTTAAATTTATGAACATCAAGAGTACTATCTGGTCCCAATCCTCTTTTCATCAAATCAAGTAATTGCTTAATGTTAAGAAGTGGAAAATCCTTTTGGTTAAATTCTACGATTCTATATAGTAATTTTATATTATCTAAATAAAATCTTACGTGGTCAGCATCATTTTTAAAATTATCTGCAGAGACAAAAAATAGATCAAATGAAAGATTCAGAATTACTGGAAGATTTTTAATGAGAGATTCTATTTCTTGGGAAGTTATTATTTCACGATCGCCAGCTACAAGGATTTTTTTCAAAAATAAGACTGAGTCAATTGTATCTGCATCAATATCTTCTGATCCAATCTTTTGAGCTGCATCTAGTATAAATGTTTTTAAATTAAGTTGTTGTCCGCCAGTTCGCTTAGATATTATTTTAAGAGTTGTCTCCGCAAAATGAGTAACAGTTGTATTAAATCGTTCACGTTGTTCCCAAAAACGACCTGCATTTTCTTTGTTTGCCATTTCCATTAAAATATCAGTAATAAGGATGGCATCTCGGTTTACTTCTATTAATAGATCAAAGAGTGGTGAGATATTACCTTTAGAAATTTGATCTGCTTCATCTTTTAAAAGAATCATATTAAGTTGAAAAATAACACTTAAACCTTTTACGATTGTTTCACTTTGATCTTGAAAGAATTTTCGAATGAATTCATTCATGTCTGATTCATTTACTGAACCTGAGCTAGTTGTACGAACATATTTAGTAAATTGAATAAAGTTTTCTTTTATACATTGAATTTGAGTGGTTTGATCTTTTCTGAATATTTCGGCAAGTTTTGAAGGATCAATTTTGCAAGTTTGCATTTCTTTACTATCGACTATTTCATTCAGGGGCTTATCTGAGACATAGCCACAACCAGATGCTGTAAGCACTAGCAAGCAGATCATTAAATAATACATACGCTCAAAGAAATTTTTCATAGTAATTAAGTTATAGTTTGAATTTGATTTTTTTGAAAGAATAATCGACTTTAACGCACTATTTTACAGGGTGCATATTTCAAAAGTAACACTTATCATCTAACTTAGTGCTCAATTATTAAAATGAGGAAGAAAAATTGTATATTTTACATGCACTATTGCTATTATTTTCAAATGTTTTGGCCCACGAAGGCACTGTTACTTATGAAAAATTCTATCGACTCAATAGTCCTCTTTATAGAAGTAATTCAGGTGACTGGCTCGGCTTGAGCTATAGTGATGAAGTGCCTATTAAAACCTTCGATTCCTTTGTAATGGGGGATTTAAGATTCTATTTCCAGGACAATAATTCTCTTAATTATTCCTTACAAGAAGCTTATTTAAAGTATCACTCTGACAGCTTTCAATTAACTGTAGGTAGAAAGATTCTTGATTGGAACCAGAACGAAAAGTATTGGGGACTTGGATACTTAAATGCCAATCAGGCTTTTACGCTTTTAAGTGTAAAAGAAGAAGGTTTAATGGGAATATATTTCTCTAAAAACCTTGAGCCCTTTGAGTACGATTTATTTTTATCTTATTTATTTATTCCTCAGATTAATCCTAGTATGGAAATTAAAAATGGAGTTTTTCAAAGCCGCAGTGAGTGGATGAGGTTACCTCCGAAGTATGCAAGAGTTGCTGGAAAAGTTGAAACAATTTATTATAAGATGGATCCTGTAAGTATTTCTAAAATTATTTGGAATAAGTCACTTGGTGGAAACCTAAAGTATAAATGGAATAAAGGCGGAGTCTCTGCCTTTGCCGTTTATAAACCTGAAAATAAATTACGTTCAAACGCAGTGGCATATTATGACGGTACTATACTAAAGCAACCTGTAGTTGAAGCAGATCCTACGGTTAATCATCATGCTTATTTTGGATTGCAAGTCTTTCAGGCCTTTGGTGATATCGCCGGTAGAGGTGGAATTAGTTATGTAGATCCAAATGCCACATTGGGCAAGGATTTTCCTGTTCCAATTACCAATGCAAGAACATCACAAACATATGAGGAAACAGGAATACATATAAATCCTCGTTATGAAAAAGAAGCTTATGCTCATTTTAGTGCTGATCTTAAACGGACTAATTATTGGCTATCGCTTAATTATATTCATATTTTAACTAAAGTGACGAGAGCGAACGACGATTTTACAAGTGATGCAGTAAAGTGGAAGCGAGCGATTGGTGGCAATATCACTTATTTTGTGACTGATAGTTTTAATGTGTTTCTAGATATGAAATATGATCTTGCTCGATTTGATAATATCATAAATGCGGAAATTAAATATAATTATAAACATATGGTAAATCTATCTTTGGGGCTAGAAATGCTCAAGGCCCCAGATGATGCTTCTTATTGGAGTCACTATCGAGCAGATGATACTGTTTATACTTCTCTCGGATTTTATTTCTAGCAGAAATTATTCGCCGTATTCGATTCCGGCAAATTCACTTGTTAGCGTGTCTACTAGTTTCCATTTAAATAAATGCCGATCATAAATTTTAACTTCTACGTGCCCGGTCAGTGTTTCAAAATCATGAAATACTTTTCCTTCCGGGGTTACAAAAGGCAAATCCATAAATTGTTCTTTGGGTGCACTGGCCGATACAGTTACTTTGTTAAAATTGTTTTCCGCGCTTATTTCCCAAGTTCCAAAATTTATTTTCTGGGTAATGTGATCAAAATCATTTGGTCTAAAGTGGTATTCTTTACCCTTATGTCTAAGGCCTACGGTAACTCCTTCTAAAGGAAATTTTGTATTAAGATATTTAGGACGTCCTCCACCAACGGCCAAGACAGATTCAGAATTTTCTTTGAATTGATTGGAGACAATCCACGTCCACCAGAGAGGAAATGCATTTCCCCAATTGCGGTCTTGGTAACAAGGGGCATCTGTAAACTGATGTAATTTATTATGGCTGACAATAGTGCCAGAGCACTTTGCCGATGCTTGAGCAGGATACCACTCAATATTAGTTATTCCTTTACCTGTTGCCCAGCCAGTTGAATTATATGACCATTCTTTTTGGATAGAGACATCCCAGTTACTTATATCTCCATTTGTATCTACTAATTCCCCTGCAAAATTTTGATCAGTTGCTGTATTGCCCGCTACCGTTACTAATGTTTGATCATATGAGGCGCTAAATTCTGATACCGGGAATTTTGTTTCTAACATTGTCTTGGCAGAAAAATCTCCGACAGAAACGTATGATCGTGTTCCTAACATTGTTTTCTTATTGTCCCATGGATTTACAACTCCATAGACAAAGAAAAATGATTCACCTGTTTCTGGTAAAACTACTTTGTAGTACCACCATTCAAACCATGGTCCATTACGATTTTGTGTCCATTGGTAGATATTAAATGGATCGACTTCGCTGTGGGCCGTGGCAACTGTTAAAAGATAAAATAGAATGAATAAAATTATTTTCATAGGTTATAATTAAACCATTTTAAAATTTTATTAGTCAAATATTTTCCAGAGGAATGACATCATGAAACAACGAACAATTATCGAACCCTTTAAAATTAAGATGGTTGAGCCTTTACATTTTCACACCAGAGAACACCGTGAGAAAGTTTTAAAAGAAGCAGGGTATAATTTATTTTTAATAAATAGTGATCAAATAACTTTTGACTTCTTAACTGATTCTGGAACCACTGCGATGAGTGCCAATCAATGGGCCTCGATGATGACTGCAGATGAATCTTATGCCGGTTCAAAAAGTTTTGAATTATTTAAAAATACCGTTAAAGATGTTATGGGATTTCCTTACGTTATTCCTACTCATCAAGGTAGAGCAGCGGAAAGAATTTTTTTTGGAAAACTGGTAAAAGCTCATCATAAAATTCCATCTAATAATCATTTCGATACAACTCGTGCCAATATAGAATTTTTGGGTGCAGAAGCCGTCGATCTAGTTATTGAAGAAGGGAAAGATCCTCAATTACTACATCCTTTTAAAGGAAATATTAACTTAGAAAAATTAGAAGTATTTTGTCATGAACATCATAAAAATATTCCGTTTGGGATGATTACGATTACTAATAATACAGGTGGCGGACAGCCAGTTTCTATGGAAAATCTAAAAGCAGTTGCGGCCATTTATAAAAAATATAGTATTCCTTTTATTATTGATGCCTGCCGTTTCGCTGAAAATAGTTATTTTATAAAAATGCGTGAAGAAGGTCAGCAAGGACGAGCAGTATCAGATATCGTTCATGAAACATTTTCATTAGCTGATGGTTGTTTAATGAGTGCTAAGAAAGATGCCATGGTAAATATTGGCGGATTTATTGCTTTAAAAAATAATACCTGGTTAGATGATCTTAGAAACATTCTTATTTTAACAGAAGGATTTCCAACGTATGGTGGATTGGCCGCTAGAGATTTAGCTTCTATGGCCGTAGGACTAAAAGAAGTGCTTGATGAAAATTATTTAAGTTATCGGTTAGCGGTTAGTAATTATATGGCCACAAAATTAAATGAACTTGGAATGCCGACAATGTTACCTGCAGGCGGTCACGCGGTTTATATTGATGCAAAAAAATTCTTACCCAATATTCCTGTCACTCAATTTCCCGGCCAGGTATTAGCAACAGAGCTCTATTTAGCTGAAGGAATTAGAAGTTGCGAAATAGGCTCTGCAATGTTTGGAAAATTTGTAGACACAGAGTTTATACCAGCATCTATGGAATTAGTTCGTATGGCCTTTCCTCGACGTGTCTATACCCAAAGTCATTTTGATTATATCATCGAAGGAATGGGGGAGATTGTAGCACGTAGAAATGAGCTTAAAGGCTTAAAATTAGTCTATGAACCACCATTTCTTAGACATTTTACCGCCAGGTTTGCACCTGTATAACTGCTTAAGTTAGTGTCTAAAACTTATACAGGTTATTTTGATAACTAATTATAATCATATAAAATCCACGTAGATTTATTGGTACAATTCTTGTATTAAATAAATCATCGGAGTAATTTTATGAAAACAATATTGCGTATTCACGTATTAATTTTGTTTCTTCTTTTATTTATGTCATTTGGTTGCAGCAAACAAAACCCTGCGCTTAATGCTGTCCTTCATCCTGTAGATGGACGCCAAAATGAAATGGCCAATTACCCACACCCTGTCACTTGGAAAAATCAACATATAGATATTATGTCTAAGAATAATCTTGAAGTCACATGTCTTCAATGTCACAAAAATAATTTAGGTGCACCATTAAAAGTAAGCTGTGCGATCCAATGTCACCATGCTGACTCAGAAACTCTTCCTCCAAAAACGCCACCAACTCCCGTTGTAAATAAATGTACAATTTGTCACTCGGCAGTGACAGATAATAAGTTTGGACATTTTCCAGCAAATGCCGGGTTGTGTACTACTTGTCATACTGTTTCAGCGAAACATTTAAATGAAAATGGAAATGATCCAGTTAAAACTAAAGCAACAGCAAATGATTGCTATACTTGTCATATGAGAAAAGACAATGAAGCGAATGTTCACCCGGCCTTATTGGATGAAAGCAGCTGTGTGACTTGCCATAACCCACACGGTGGAAATCAAAGATTTTTCTTACAAGATTATTCAAAAGATAAAAATGTAACAATCAAAGCAATGTGTACTCAATGTCATACGACTAACCTTGACGAAATGTCATCAAAACATGGTGCGATTGAAAATGAAAGATCATGTTTAAATTGTCATAATCCACATTCATCTAAACATGAAAAGATTCTAAAGATGCCTGTTAAGGATCTATGTTTAAGTTGTCATGATAAAACAATGCAAGCGACTTTGGGGGGAGCACGAGTGATCCCAAATATTAAAGAAAAAGTAATGAGTGCTAAAAAGAGTATGGGATCATGTACTGATTGTCATAATCCACACGGAACAAAATTTAATCGCTTATTAGTAGATAATTATTCACTTGAAAACTATAATCAATACCCGCAACCAGCAGGACAACCTGATCCATATGCACTATGCGCGACTTGCCACTATGTTGAAG
>JAVHRK010000114.1:0-2697 GCA_036171615.1 Bacteriovoracaceae bacterium | reverse complement strand
GAATTTTGATTTTACTTAAAATAGTGTTCTAATTGTTCCTATGGTCCATTTCTGGCACTGGAGTTGCCACTCCTTTATCGGCTGAAATTTTAACTGCTGGTGGCCTCGGTGCATCGTATCCTTGCGGTAACCCTGCTTAACTTTCAAGAAAATATTTCATAAGTTCCTTGCTTCTCTAAAAAGGAGGCAAAAATGTTGAACGATCCGCTTTTTATAAAAACACAAAATGATCTTCGAGAATGGAGAGCCAACAGAAAATCTCCACATGTTCACATTCCAGAATCCATCAAGGAAAATATAAAAAAACTTAATTTGCAGTACTCAAAGACCATGCTTAGATCTAGGCTAGATCTCAGTGGGAGTACATTAAATTTTTTAACTGGGAGTAAGTCTCCAGCAAAAGAACCTCAAAAGAATATAGCCAACTTTATCGAAATACCTTCAAAACCAATAATCCCAATAAAAGAAAAAGTAATTTCAAAAATAGAATTAGATCTACCAATGGGAATTACGCTGAGGATTTATCAATGATTCAAGTTTCACCTCGTGATAAAATTTTCATTGCCATTAAACCAGTCGACTTTAGAATTGGACTAGATTCGGCCATTCTGCTTTCAAAAAGATTAAAGGCAGAACCATTCTCCGGTGCTTTTTTCGTTTTTATTAACAAAAGAAAATCCTCTATTAAAATTCTTGCTTACGACGGGCAAGGCATGTGGTTAATGCAAAAGCGGCTTTCAGAAGGGAAATTTACTTGGTGGCCATCAAGCGAGAGCGAGCTTGCAGTAATTGATCCTAAGAATTTTATTATTTTGCTTTTTAACGGCGACACTAAAACATTGACAGCACAAAAGAACTGGCGAAACGTGTAAGTTTTTTCTTCTCAAATGTAAGGCCTTTTTTCTAGGCCAGAGATATTTTTTATTTTATAATTTTGTCGAGATGATACAAAAAATTAAAAAAATAAAAGATAATAAAAATCTCCACAAGCAAGTTCGCATTGAGCTTTCAGAGGAAGAAATAAACAAACGGATTGATCAGATTGAAGCAATGGATATTGATGATGAGTTTCGAGATTTTTTAGTTTCTGCACTTGAGGCCTTAGTTATATTGGACAAACTTGTAGGAATGAAAGATACAACGATAAAACGTTTGCGAGAGATGTTTAATAAAACCTCTGAAAAAAGAAATAGCGGCAAAGATAAAACAGGAAGTAGTAATTCAGACAAACACCCACGAGGCAATAATCAGGGAAAAAATGGCAAGGCCGAATATCCTAATGCTCCACAAGTAGAACACAAACACGAACATTTAAAAGCTGGCCAGACTTGTCCAGCTTGCCAAGCGGGAAAAATCAATGAGTACACATCTGGTGTGTATATCAGAATTACGGGTTCACCTCCAATCAGTGCAGTAATTCATAATACAGAAAAATTAAGATGCAATACCTGCGGAGAAATTTTTGAAGCTGAGTTTGAAGGAAAAAATGCACCTAAGTATGATGCCCGCGCAATTGCTATTATCGCTTTATTAAAATTTTCGGCATCAATGCCATACTATCGACTAGATAAAATTCAAAAACATCTAAAAACGCCAATGCCAGCTTCAACACAGTGGGATTTGATGGATACTCTAGCAAATTACTTGTACCCAGTCTGGCAATCACTTTTAAAGACAGCGGCCAATGGAAATAAATTTTTTATTGATGATACAAAAGTAAAAGTTCTTTCACTCATAAAAGAAAATAAGCATCTTGTAAAAAAAGATCGCAAAGGAATGTTCACTACGGGACTTATTAGTGAGGGGGACTTCGGGCGAATTGTACTTTATTTATCTGGCCGAAGTCATGCCGGAGAAAACTTAGATAAAATTATTAAAACAAGAACGAGCGAGAAGAAAGCAAATCTGATGTCAGATGCACTATCTGCCAATGACAAATCTGATTATGAATTTGCTAGAAGTTACTGTCTCTCACATGGGCGCAGGAAATTTGTCACCGTAGACGATGAAGAATTAGAAAATCCATGTCAATATGTTTTAGATTGTATTGGTGAAGTTTATAAGAATGAAAAACATTGCAAAGAGAAAAATCTATCACCGAAAGACAGGTTGAATTATCATCAAGCACACTCCACAAAACCCATGTATGATCTGGAGTCATGGTGTAAAGAAAATGTAGAAAATAGTGGGCAAAATTCTGAAATCGAACCAAACTCGCCATTGTACACTGAAATAATGTATCTCTTAAATCATTGGGAAGGTTTAACTTCTTTTTTAAGAATAGAGGGAGCTTCACTTGACAATAATATTGCTGAACGTATTCTTCGCCTGCAAGTTATCAATAGAAAAAATTCTTTATTTTATAAAACAGAACATGGGGCCTTGGTTGGAGATATAATTTGTTCAATATTAAAAACCAGCGAAGAAGCAAAAATAAACCCATTTGAATATTTGGTGTGGGTTCAGGAAAATGCGGCAGAAGTGAAAATTAATCCGGAAAAATTTATGCCTTGGTCTTTTAAACAAAAATAGTCAAGCAGAGTTACCGCAAGGATACATAACACTCACACGCGTGTAGCTTGAGGTTTTTCTTAGGCTACACGCTGTGTGGATTTTAACAACGTCTAAGCACAAAAAACAGGAGAGAAGAATAAATTTTTTGTTGATTTGGGTGATGATCAAGAAGTTCTGTTGTTA
>JAVHRK010000113.1:0-13510 GCA_036171615.1 Bacteriovoracaceae bacterium | reverse complement strand
TTCAGTAAGTCCTATTCCCATAAAAAATCCTTATTTAGTATAACTTTGAAAGATCCATCGAATACTTTCCAGGTGCATAGTTAAGAATACGATCTTCCTTTAACTTCTTAAATTTTGCATTATTTGAATAAGAAGCATATGGAAAAATAGCAATTCCGCCGCGAGGTGTAAATTCTCCCATAACTTCAATGAAACTTGGTTGCATTAAACGTACTAAGTCATCACAGATTTTTTGGACACAATCTTCATGAAAATCACCATGATTTCTGTAACTAAAGAGATATAGCTTTAATGATTTTGATTCCACCATTTTTTTATCAGCAATATAATTAATAAAAATTTTAGCAAAATCAGGCTGGCCAGTCTTAGGACAGAGTGAAGTAAATTCAGTACAAATAAGACTTGTCCAGGCCATCTTGGAAGGATTTTTATTATCAAATGCTTCAAGAATTTCGGGTGAGTAGGTTGAAGGGTAATGGGTTTGATCAGAACCCAAAGAAAAATCTTTTAGTTCTTGTTTCTTTCGCCCCAAGCTTGTTGTTTTATTCGTTTTTTTCATAGAAAAATGATATCACTATTTTTTAAAGGAATAAAGCTATGAGTATAAGTAAAACGAAAGTGGTGTTTGTGCAATTGGGATCTCCTAAAAGCCCAAAAATTTCAGATGTTCGACATTTTTTAAAAGAATTTCTTCTTGATCCTAGAGTCGTAGATATAAATCCTTGGTTATGGAAAATAATTCTTTATCTTTTTGTATTGCCGTTTCGACCAAAAAACTCGGCCAGATTATACAGAAGAATTTGGGATGGAGTAAGTTTCCCATTAATTACAATTACGGAGCAATTTACTAAAAAGATCCGACAAAATATACAATCACCACAAATTGAAATTGAGCATGCATTTCTGCTTTCTTCCCCTAGAATTAGTGAGATATGGGACAAATGGGAAGTGGATAGTGAGCCTGCTACTAAATTAAAAATAATACCCTTATTTCCACAGTATTCAGAAGCAACAATTGCTTCTGGGGTAGATGCATTAAGTAGTGAAATAAGAAAACGCGCAAGAATTCCAGAGATAAGTATCATTACTAATTTTCACTTAACTCATGCATTTATTGATAATAGCGTTGCTCAAATCGATAAATTTCTTTTGAAATTTAAAACAGAAGGTAGGGAAGTAGATAAACTTTTACTTACTTTTCATGGAATTCCTAAACGTCGTGTTTCTATTAAAAAAGATCCGTATTACAAGCACTGTTTTGAAACTTTCTTTCTTATTAGAAAAAGTTTAAAAAATATTCGTCAAGAAAATATTCAAATCACATTTCAATCTCGTTTTGGTTCTGAAGAATGGTTAACTCCATATACAGAACAAACCGTTGTTGAATTAGTCAATAAAGGTCAGAAGCAACTTGCAGTATATTCTCCTAGTTTTGTTTCTGATTGCTTGGAAACATTGGACGAACTAGGAACAGAGTTAAAAGAAACGGCCCATAAAATTGGTGGAGATATTCATTTTATCCCATGCTTAAATGATGATGATTTATGGTGTAGGGATTTTAGCCAATACGTAGAAAATCAAGTGCTAGCATCTGTTGAAGATCAAAATAAAGATTTTTATACTTTAGAAAAAAATGATTACCTGGAGTTCGAAAAAATGTCACAACAAGAATTAAAAATGAAAGCAGAACCAATGAGTACAGAATCAAAAAGGTCACTAAAAATTATTTTTCTAACAATATTTTTAGATCTCTTAGGATTTTCAATCATATTTCCACTTTTCCCAACTCTGGCAAAACATTATATGACGGTAGACGCAGATAATGTTTTTTTAAAAATGATATTTGGTTCAATTGAAAGTGTAACTCATTACACTCAAGGATCTAATCTTTTTGGCGGGCTCGTTTTATTTGGAGGAATATTAGGTGCACTATATTCGCTTCTGCAATTCATTGCAGCGCCTTTATGGGGAGCACTTTCTGATAAAATTGGTAGAAAACCAGTACTTGTTATGTCTCTCGCCGGTATGGTTATTAGTTATTTTATTTGGTTTTTTTCTGGATCGTTTACCTTACTTATTATTTCTAGAATAATAGGCGGAATAATGGGAGGAAATATTTCGACAGCAACTGCCGTAGTTGCAGATGTTACATCTAAGGAAAATCGATCAAAAGGAATGGCAATAATTGGAGTTGCTTTCGCGCTTGGATTTGTTGTTGGGCCAGCATTGGGGGGAATATTATCAATCTTTGACCTAACTATTTCTCATCCATCATGGACGCAATATGGTGTTAATCCTTTTTCGATGCCAGCAGCTTTGGCCTTCGGATTATCGCTGTTTAATTTGAGTTGGGTTATCATAAAATTTAAAGAAAGTCTGCCTCCTGAAAAAAGAGGTTTATCAAAAACTCAACGAAGTGCAAATCCATTAAAGATTTTTAAACTTCTTCCCTATGCAGGGGTAAATTTAGTGAATTTTGGTAATCTTTTATTTCTTACAGCTTTTTCAGGAATGGAGTTTACCTTAACTTTCTTAGCTCATGAGAGATTTAATTTTACCTCAATGCAAAATGCTTATATTTTTATTTATATAGGATTTATTATTGCGTTTGTTCAAGGTGGAGTTGTCAGAAGAAAAGCTGCAGCGATAGGTGAGAAAAAAATGGCAATAATGGGATTATTTTCACTCATACCAGGCCTATTATTTATCGCATTCACTCAATCGGTTGCGATTCTTTACCTGGGATTATTCTTTTTAGCTGTAGGATCGGCCATGGTAATACCATGTTTAACTACTTTAGTTACCTTGTACACACCACAGGAAGAACAAGGGCGCAGTGTTGGGATCTTTAGATCTTTAGGTGCGCTCGCAAGAGTTGCTGGACCAATATTTGCAGCTATTGTGTATTATAGATTTGGATCAAGTTCACCTTATATTGTTGGATCAATTTTCTTACTTATTCCTATCTATATGATCAGTAAGTTACCAAAACCTTCAAAAGATATTTAACTTAAAAACGGATTGAACTTTTTCTCATGCAAAATATTTGTCGCTGGTCCATGGCCAGTGACAACTTTTGTCTCATCAGGCAGAATCAAAAGATTTTCTTTAATCGACGCAATTATTTTTCTTGAATCTCCACCAGGAAGATCTGTACGACCTATGGAATTTTGAAAAAGGGTATCTCCAGCAAAGAGTATTGGAGTTGAAAAATAATTAGAAATAAAACAACATGAGCCAGGGGTATGGCCTGGTGTATGAATTGTTTTTAAAAAAGTTTTTATTTCAATGTCTTCAAAATGAAATTCTTCATCGTGATTTAGATAATGATCAATTGGTCCTGGTTGATCAACCGTCTGGCCAAAAAATTGTCCTTGCATCTGTAATTGTTGATATAAAAAAAGATCATCAATATGTAGATGAATACTGGCTCCTGTACTTTTTCTTATTTCATTTGACCTACCTATATGATCAAAATGTGCATGAGTGTGAAGTAATTTTTTAACTGTAATATTGAGTTCTGAAATCTTTTTAAGTAGGGTGATATGATCATTACCAGGATCAATAATAAGTGCTTCTCGCGTTTTTTTAGAATAAAGAATCGAGCAATTGCAACCATAGCTCCCCACAGGAATAGTTTCAATAGCTAAAGGTTCATTTTTATCGGTCATATGGCCTCTCATTTCATGAAAAATATACATGGTTTATTGTCGTTTTAACTTAATATAGATACCAACAATTAATGAAAATGTTAACTGTTCTACTATTTTCGTCAATGATCTTGCTTGCTCATGCAAATGAGAGTTTTGATAACACAATTTTTAAAGTGCAACTAGGTAATACACCTCAGAAGATTAAATTATTTAATCATGGGCTTGCTTCGTTTGAGGAAAGACTTCAAATGGTTGAGCGAGCAGAAAAGTCGATAGATATTGAATATTTTATTTATAATGCAGACTTTGCAGGTCGATTATTTACTCAGGCCTTATTAAATAAGGCAAAGCAAGGAGTAAAAGTTCGCCTTTTACTTGATTATTTAATGATTAAAAGTGAAATATCTCCTTTTCATGCAGAGGAGCTTTCGCACTATGGAATTGAAGTAAAATATTTTAATCCAACATCAATATTTAATTTAGTAAAAGGACAATATCGCAATCATCGAAAAGTTTTAATAATTGATAATAAAGAAGCTTTAACAGGTGGTCGTAATATTGGGGATGAATATTTTGACCTTAGTTTAAAGTTTAATTTTCTAGATAGAGATATTTCAGTAGAAGGACCTATCGTTGAATCAATGCAAGATACTTTTGAGTCCATTTGGAATTCAAAAAATTCAAAAAAGATTGCACGACCTAAAATGCCAAAAGAATCTCAATATAATACAAGTGTTGATTCTGAGATAGATCGTTATGAACAAGCGATCCAGGCTTGGAAAAAATCTGTCGATAAAGCTCAAAATTTTCTTTCTCCAAAATTTCTTGATTTGAAATTGGTCGAGCAAGTAAGAATTAAAGGAAAAGAAGAATTAGCATTAGAATATCAGGGTAGTTGCGAAAATATGTCATTTAATTCAGAGTACCCAATTACAAATAATAAAAACCGAGTAGAGAGAATCATAAAATTTGATTTATTTGATAGAATTAAAAATGCACAAGAGTCTATATTATTTGATTCTCCATACTTTATTGCTAATAAAGAATCTGAAGAGGCACTTAAAATAGCACTTCAAAATAAAGTGGAAGTGCGCTTGTTAACAAATGGATTAAATTCAACTGATGCTGTGTATGTCTTTGATGTTTTCGATTCTATTATAAGTAAATGGGTAAGTAGAGGACTTGATCCCTATGTTTTCAAGGGAGATCGTCCAGAAAATTATAGTGTAATGAGTGAGGCAATTTCACATGCCAGATTTGGTGTTCACGCTAAGTCGTTTGTTTTTGATAATAAAGATGTAGTCATTGGAACATTTAATTTTGACCCTCGATCGTCAAATTACAACACAGAAATGGTACTTTATTGTGAGAATAACCCTGAGCTAGCACAAGTAATAAAGTCCGATATTGAATCACGGATGAAGGCCGGATTTCATATTAATACAGCAGCAGCTATTAAGGAATCTCGTTTTTTTCGAGTAGGGTTTTTAAAAAAATTAGAATATTTATTGTTGAAATTACCATCGAACCTTTTTGATTATTTGCTATAGTTTGGTATTGCTTTTAATAGTATTTCTCGAGCTATATTTAATTTTGATAACGATTCAACTTGTTCAAAACCTGGAACAGCATTAATTTCCAAAAATATAAAATTATCACCATCCCATATAATATCCATTCCACAATAATCAAGTTTACTCATTTGAGAAGCGCGATACACCTCATCTTGAATATAAGTTGGTAATTTTTTTATTAATTTTCCAGATGATCTTTTTGCATTACCTCTGAAATTATCTTTAGAAATTGTTCGTTCAATAATGGCATAAATCTCATTTTTTATCATAAAAAGTCGAAGTTCTTTTTTATGGGGGATAAAGGGTTGTATGAGGAAGCGTTGATCTTTCATTGCCTGAAATGTTTCAAGAAAACTTTGAAGAGATTCTTTGCCTTTTATTAAATTTACACCGATGCCTTGATTTCCCCTACTCATTTTTAAAATAAATTCATGACTTGGGGATAATTCTAATAGTGCCTTCCATGTCGAATTTTGAAGGGAACCACGATACATAATACTTGGAATATAATTTAATTCGTGCTCTTTAAAAAAGAGAGATTGCATTTCCTTAGATCTAAAAATGTCTAAAGAGGGAAGTGGGTTAGTAATTTTAAAATTGGCCAATGAGTAATTTTTTGCAGAAGTTAAATCAAAATCATCGTATCGTATACCGGTAGTTCTAACTAAATATAATCCACCCTTATTATAAATTTTAGGAATAATTGATGATTCTTCATAAGGATTAATCCAGATAGTGGATTGTTTAAGTTTAGTACCTTCATGAATTAGCCGCTTTGTTGTGTATAGTGTTGATGATTCACTGGCAATTATAATGTATTTAGACATAGTAATATTGAAGTACTAGTTGCTCTATTAGTATTAGAAATATTATACTATCACACATGGAAAAAATTGGATTGTTCTTTTTACTCATTATTATAAATGCTTTTCAAGTAAGTCTTGCAACAGATTCTTTGGAAATTAAGAAGTTTTGCGACAAACTTGATGAAAGTTTTAAAACTTATGGTTGGGAGAAAAGTCAATGCGAGCAATTTGATTGGAAACATGTAAGAAATTCTGTTTTAGGTGATCCTCTTGTTTGGACTATTTTTGGTGATACAACAGATGAACATAAACCAAGTTTTAAAGAAAAAGATTTAACAATTATTATGTGTGGTGTTCATGGAGATGAAATAACTCCCATAAAGTTTTGCTTTGATCTTCTTTATTATCTTAAGGAATTATACAGTGACCCTGAAGCATTAAAAAAAGAGTTTAAAGATAAAATTGTTCTCGTGGCGCCATTGGTAAATCCTGATTCTTTTTTTAAAAAATATCCAACCAGAGTTAATTACCGAGGTGTTGATGTTAATCGAAATTTTCCAACGAGAGATTGGTTGCGAGATGCTCGTCGTTACTGGATTAATAGTTTAAAAAGAGATAAACGTAGAAATCCGGGGCTAAATGCTTTAAGCGAACCAGAAGTTGTTTTTCAAGTAAATCTTATTAAGCGGTATGGACCAGATAAAATTATTTCAGTTCACTCGCCACTAACAATGCTTGATTACGATGGCCCAGATAAGGTAAGTGGAATTATTGATGGTTCAAAGGCCCAAGAATTACTTATTCAAATGAGTAAAGATGCCTCTGATTATAGAATTAAAAATTACCCATTTTTTCCTGGCTCCCTTGGTAATTGGGCCGGAAAAGAGCGTAATATACCTACATATACTCTAGAACTTCCAACATCTGATCCAGCTAAATCTACCGAGTATTGGCGACTGTTTAAGTCGGCCATGCATAATGCAATCCTTCATGATTTGAAAAATTCTCATTAGCAACAATTATTGGCATAAATTAAAGTTTTTCTCATTTTTGTCCGAATAAGCTCTTAAGGAGACTTATTATGCTAGCAAGTTTTTCAGAGTTTAAATTCTATCAATCATTCAGACTTCCAGTTGAGGAGGCAGATGGTCTTAGATTCCTTTTGCAGCTTTCTAAGGGGGTACGTGCGGATGAATATTTGGATGATGCAAAATTATTAGATATAAGCGTAACTGGATTTGGCTTTAAAACATCAGAACGTATTTCTATCGGTGAAGAAGTCCATGTTTCGCTACAGTTTAAAAAAATACATTTAGATCTAACTGGAAAAGTTGTTCGAGCATTTACTCAAACTCTTGATGAATCGCTAATGATTTATGGAGTTGAGATTGATGAAGACAAAACAATGGCGAAGTTTTTAGAAAATTATATTTTAAGTTTTTCTTCAGAGCGATTAAAAGAGTGCTTAGTTGATTCGGCAATAAAAGAACGTTATACAAAAGCTACTGATGGATTTGAAGTTTTTTCACTATTACTTTCACTCTTTAAAGATATTACACATTTTGGTGACAAAGAGGGATTTATTGATTCCATGTTAGAAGAAGTCGTACGAGTATTAAATGCACAACGAGCATCACTTTTTTTAATTAATCCTGAAACAAATGAATTAGAAGCTATCTGTGCTTTAGGCGTAAAAAAAACACATTTAAAATTTGATTATCGTGTAGGTATTGCTGGATCTGTTTTTACGACAGGTGTAGCACTTAATATAGATACAGTTCATGATAGTTCGAGGTTCAACGAAGATTTTGATAAAAAACTTGGATTTAAAACAAAGTCCATAATTTGCCACCCCATTCATAATCGTGAAGACAAAATAATTGGTGTAATAGAGGTTCTAAATAAGAGAAATGAAGATAGATTTACTATTGAAGATGAAAAAACGATGAAGGTATTATCATTAATCTTTTCATCAGTGTTTTACAATTTCACACCACTCTCTGATAAGTCACATGTACGAAGATTTTCGGGGCCATTTGACCGTAAAAATGCCTTTATTGGAAAAGTTTCACATGTAGCTTCACTCCGAAATACGATTGTAAAATTAAAAGATATTGAAGCACCTGTTTGTGTTTCAGGTGAGAATGGCGTGGGGAAATCTCTGTACGCTAAAATATTACATGCTGAAGGACAACGAGGATTAAAAAAAATAGAACAGATTGATTGCTCTGAACGGGATCATGCGAAGTTAGAAAAAGAACTATTTGGACCAAGCGATGAAGAATGTAAATTAATAATATGCCAAGGTGGTACTGTTGAACTACATGAAGTTTGTGCACTTCCTCTAGCATTTCAGAAAAGATTATTTAAAGTATTAGATGAAAAACATCTACCAGATACTAAATTCTCAATTGATGTTAGAATTGTATCAACTACAACAAAAGAATTACTTGGGTTGGTCAATGAGGGTGAATTTGATCGAAGTTTGTATGAGTTTCTATCAAAAGCCCCAGTGCATATTGAACCATTACGACGTCGTCTAGATGACATGGAATTATTGGTAGACTATTTTTTAAAAATTGAATGTAAAAAACAAGGATTACTTTTAAAAACTTTTTCTGATAAAACAATAGCGAAAATGAAAAAACACGACTGGCCTGGAAATATTAATGAATTGCAAAAATGTGTAGAGAGAGCAGTTCTGTACAACCCGAAGGCACATATTATCTCTGATATTGAAATTACGAACTCAGCTAGTCCGTTGGTAGATGTGTCTGCTAAAAAAAGATTATTTGGTGATTTACCTTATGTGGGAGATCATACTATTCCCTTGAAGGATCGAGTTGCTTTAATTGAACGTGAAATGATTCATGCTGAAATAAGACGTAATAATGGAAATAAGTCTAAATCAGCAAAAGAAATGGGAATGTCTCGAGAAGCACTACGTAAAAAATTATTAATGAGTTCAGAAGTTTTAAAAAATCTCAATTTAACTGAAGAAGAAAAAATAAAAATCAGACAAGAAGACGAAGAGTTTTTAAGCGCTGCTTAATGGTGAATTTTAGTGAACTTTTTATCTACGATGTTTTTAAACATCAACTTTAAAGATTTAATCGATATTTTTATCGTAGCGGTACTTATTTACCAATTGCTTTTAATTGTCCGTGGTACAAAAGCAGTTCAAGTAATAATGGGATTGATTGTACTCTTTGGATTATTCTGGATAGGAATTTCTTTTAAATTATATTCATTAAATTGGGTATTAGCTCATTTCTTTGACTCCTTTTTTATTATCGTTGTCATTTTGTTTCAAGAGCAATTACGAAGTGCATTGGCTTCAGTTGGAACTAAGAAAAACTTTTTAACATTTTTTTCGAAGCAGGAAAATGAGTTCGAAATTGATGAGATCGTAGAGGTTTGTGGAGCAATGAGCAGAGAGAAAATTGGGGCCTTAATTGTCATTGAAAGAACCCAGGGATTACTAAACTTTGCAAATACTGGCACTAAATTAGATTCTCGCATTCACTCTGACTTGATATATTCCATCTTTGAATCAAGCTCTTCTTTGCATGATGGTGCAGTGATTATTCAAAATGGCAGAATTTCCTCTGCTGGATGTTTTCTTCCTTTGTCAAAGAATTTTGATATTGAAAGACATCTGGGGACTCGACATAGAGCTGCTTTAGGGTTAAGTGAAGTTACAGATGCAATTGCAGTCACCGTTTCCGAGGAAACCGGTAAAATCAATCTGTGTATGGAAGGAGTTTTTTATTTGTGTAAAACTGAAAAAGAACTTGGACAATATTTACGACATATTTGGAATAATGAGGAATTAGACTTTTCGCTTCGTCCAGTCAAAACTAAGGATATGGTTCTTTGAAAAAAGAAACGGCTCAGCGCCACACACTCAAAATTACTGCTTTCTTTTTTGCCATCTCGCTTTGGTATTATGTATTAAATAGTGAAGCATTAGAAGTAGAAAAAAAACTTCCTGTGAATTTTATTTTGCCAAAAGGAATGTTATTAGTTTCCCCAATCGATCAAGAAATTACGATCAAGATGAAGGGGTCTAAAGCATTTATAAAAAATATTTTTTCAAATAAAGAAAAATTAAAAATTGATCTCTCGGTTTATTATCGTCCGGAATCTAATCAAAAAGATAAAACTTTTAAAATTAAAGTATATCCTTCTGATATAAACGTTCCTTTTGGAGTAAATATTTTAGATTTGTCACCAAAAGAAATAACTATTGAACTTGATCATAAGGGACTTAAGGAAATTCCAATTAAGATGCAATTTATTGGAGCACTTCCAAATAAAAGAAAATTTAAAGAAATGATTATTGATCCTGAAAAAGTGATGATTTCCGGGCCAATAGAAGTCTTACGTAATATTTCTATAATTGAGACTGTACCTTTTAATTTAGGTTTATTAAATAAAGATGAAGGGTCATTACCACTTCAATTAGTAAGAATTGATCCACGATTAAAATTGGAAGAAGCATCTGAATTTCGGGTTAAATTTAAAACTCAAAAAAAGAATAAATAACTGGAATAAGGAATATAATATGTCGGAACGAAAACTTTTCGGAACGGATGGAATTAGAGGAAAAGCAAATGTCTATCCAATGACTGCTGAAATCGCAACAGCACTTGGTCGAGCAGTAACTCATTACTTTCAATCTATCAATCCTAGTAATACAAAGCCACTTATTATTGTTGGTAAAGATACTCGTTTAAGTTGCTACATGGTAGAGATGGCATTTACCGCAGGGGTATGCTCACAAGGTGGTTCCGTGATTTTAACAGGACCACTTCCAACTCCAGGTGTAGCATTTGTTACACATTCAATGCGTGCAGATGCAGGCGTTATGATCTCAGCTTCTCATAATCATTTTCAAGATAATGGTATAAAAATATTTGATGCAAAGGGATTTAAACTTCCTGATGCAGTAGAAATGGAACTTGAGAGATTGGTCCTTAACAAAGAATTAATGCCAGTGAAAGTTGGTGCTCAATTAGGAAATGCAGAGCGATTAAAAGAAGTATATGGACGATATTTGGTACAAGTTAAATCTACACTTTCTTATGATTATGACCTAGAAGGTATGCGCATTGTTTTAGATTGTGCCAATGGGGCCGGATATAAAGTAGCACCGATGATTTTTCAAGAATTAGGAGCAGAGGTTGTCTGTTTAGGAATTAATCCAAATGGTGAAAACATAAACAAAAATTGCGGATCACTTCATCCAGAAGCCGCTGTTCAAGAAGTTATTAAATACAGAGCTGATTTGGGTATTTGTCTAGATGGAGATGCTGATAGATTAACCGTTATCGATCAAGAAGGTACGATTATTGATGGTGATAAGTTGATGGGACTTTTTGCAAAATTTCTCTTATCTCAAGGAGATTTAAAACCAAATGATACAATCGTTGGCACAGTGATGAGCAATCTTGGACTTGAGTTATATATAAAATCTTTAGGTCTAAATTTTCATAGAACCAAAGTCGGAGATCGTTATATTATAGAGTACATGAGAAGTAATGGAGCAATTTTAGGTGGTGAACCTTCAGGGCATATTATTTTTGGAAAGCACTCTACAACTGGAGATGGTGCCCTTGCCGCCTTAAAGGTCATTGAGACGATGAAATATTTCAATCGCTCTCTAAAATCCTTGCTTGATGATATCATTTTATTTCCACAAGTGAATAAAAGTATAATTGTAAAAAATAAACCACAACTAGAATCAGTACCGGCAATTCAAGAGGCCATAAAAAAGACAGAGGCAAGATTAGCAGGAAAAGGGAGAACTCTTTTACGTTATTCTGGTACAGAGCCTTTACTTCGTGTAATGGTAGAAGGTGAAAATAACGATATAGTAGAAGAAGAATGTCAAAAATTAATAGATATAGTAACTAGAGAAATTGGTTAAAAAATGGAGCTAATATGATACCTCGTTTAGGCGTTAATATTGATCACGTTGCAGCACTTAGACAATTAAGTGGGGAAGAGTATCCAAGTGTCGTTGATGCTGCTCAAGCTGCTTTACTTAATGGAGCTGATCAAATTTCCATTCATTTAAGAGAAGATAGACGTCATATTCAAGATACTGATGTAGAAACAGTTAGGCTTGTTACAAAGCGTTTTGGAAAACCATTGAATTTGCAAATTGGAATTAATCCTGAAATATTAGAAATTGCAATTGCATCTAGTCCTGATTGGATAACTTTTGTATCTGAAAAGAAAGACATGAGATTATTGGAAGTTGGACTTGATCTTCAAGATGATAATAATTATATCGTGCTTGAGGATGCTGTTAAAAAGATTAGAGAAACATTAAAAGATGTTAAAATATCGGTTTGCTTGGAAGCAAAAATTGAAAACTTAGTAAAGGCCACTCAATTGGGACTTGATGCCGTAGAAATTAATACTGGTGAATATGCAAAAGTTTATTTCAATGGTGACGACGTCGAAAGTTTTTTAACTCAGTTTAAAAATGCTAGTAAGTATTTGCATGATCATCAAACACTTTGTCATTGTGGACAAGGACTTACAGATGAAAATATCAAACCATTACTTGAGCAAAAAATATTTGATGAATATAATTTGGGTCATTGGGTAATTTGCCACGGTTTATTTAATGGACTCTCAAATACTATAAAAAGTTTAAAGTTACTATTTGTTGAGGAAGTATAATGTCTCAAGTTCGGACATGGAAAAAAGTCTTTGAATCTGATTTGTCAAATATCGTTGATGAGTTAAAAGAAGTAGCACAACCTCCCTGTGTAATAATTCTTGATGGCTCAGTTGGTGCTGGCAAGACAACCTTTACAAGAGCATTTATTGATCAAAATGAAATTCAAAGTCCAACATACTCAATTATTAACGAAGTAGACAATATCGTTCATGCAGATTTTTATAGAATAGAAAAGAAAGATGATCTTATTCATCTGGAAATTCCAATGTATATTGAAGGCAAAGATTATTTTCTTATAGAGTGGGGATTGCCATACCTAAGCGAAATACAAAAAATTATTGGAGATGAGTTTCAATATTATCTACTTAAAATTGATATTAATTCAAATAGTGAAGGACAATTTCAGAGCAGAAATTATTCTCTTTCAAAATTATCCTAGTAGATCAATTACTAGCGGGTAAATAATTCCGATCAAAATGCTTCTATCTACATTATTTTATAAAAAAATATTATTTAAAAAAGTGATATAAATACTCGGTTTTATTGGTTTTTCGCACAGAGTTTCAATGCCTTACAGTTAAAAGATAGAATTTTGTATGTTGACTTTCAAACTTCAACATTGTCATACTATTAGTGAATGAAATGATTCTTGTGGATGAGAATCAGATCTGAAAAGTGCTGCACGGATGGCAGAACTTACAAGACAACACACATCTAAAGAAGAATTTTCTAAACCGGCCACTGGCAAATTGGATTTTTTATGGAGGAAGACCAATGAGA
>JAVHRK010000112.1:0-2736 GCA_036171615.1 Bacteriovoracaceae bacterium | reverse complement strand
CCCACCATGTGCTTATGAATATTCAGCGGGCCAATGAGTTTGTAGGTCGATACGAAAGAGCCAACACATCGATAGAGCAATGAGTTTGGCCGTATAAGAATGAGATATGTGGCCGCGTAAAATTGAGAGTTCCCGACCAAAGAGATTATTAAACATTTACTACACTAATTTAATTCAATAATCAATGGCCAAGGCTACAGCCATTGAACACGATCGACCGGCCATTACTCTTTTAATTGGCTTTTTTCATTTTTACTTTCCAAGAAGCGATATGATTCACCTTCAAATACAAAAATGTCACAACGGTGCGTATAGCGATCTATAAGGGCCTTCGTTAGTTCCTTGCTGCCAAAAGTTTGAATCCACTTTGGCAAATCCAGATTGGTGGTTACAATAATCGATCCTTGTTCATATCTTTTTGAAAAGATATCAAATAATAATCTGGATCCATTATCTGAAAATGGAACAAACCCCAGCTCGTCGATAATTAAAAGATCAGGCGATAATATTTTATCCATTAATTTACTCAACAAATTTGACTTTTGTGCTTCCTCCAGTTGTGTCACTAGATCGCTTGCAACATAAAATCTAACGGTGTTCCCGAGTTCACAAAGCGCTCTGCCAATAGCAACTGAGCTGTGAGTTTTTCCAAGGCCAGGTGAACCAATGAAGCAAAGATTTCTTTTTTGATTCACGAAATCACCATTAGAATATCTTTTTATTTTATCAAATTGGATTTTCGGGTTAGCTTTTTTATCAATTGATGCCCATTCGCGAACATATGGGAAGTCAGCTACATTCAATCTTCTTGTTTTTCTTTTTGCTGATTTCCAGCCGGATTCACGTTTTAAAAGTTCAAGGACTAAATCCTTCTCGTCATAATCAGTTTCTTTTAATGTTTGATAAAACTCTAAAGCTCCAAACATTTTTAATTGTTGTAATAATTCTTCAATCAAGTTGTACCCCTCTGTAATTCATAATATTGATCCATGTTGAAATGATCTTCCGAAAGAAGTGTTGGGTGATCTTCTATCGAACGAACTTGTTCTATTTGGATTTGGCTTAGAATGGATTTGACCCCATCATATAAAATTGCTTCATAGCTCATCGCCATTTCTACTGCCATTTCAAAGTCTTCAGATGAGGATTGTCGCTTGAGTTTTAGTGTCATAATGAATTGAAGATTACCTTCCTTTTCTCCATGTTTTTCTTTAAGTTTTTCCCAGAAAATTATAAGCGACGAAGTAAATTTTTCTATTTTTAATACCTTCGCATGAGGAATAGCTCCGGGTTTTCTTATTAGCTGATCTAAATAGTGATCCAATAGAAGAGAATCTTCGCCTGTGAAAAATTTCCGTGGATGAGTAGCAATTTTTCTATCGTAATCATATGCGGTAATGTCGTGAACTGTTATGAAAACTTTTACCTTAGATTCAACAAAACTTTCAGGGACTGAGTAGGCATGATCTTGATAAGTAAATTGTTGAAAATTATTTATTATAAAGTCTTCATAGCGCCCCCATTGTTTCCCTGGATTTAAGGGGAGTAGTTTTTCTTTAACAGTTTCAAGATATTCACGTAATGGTTTTCCAGAGATATAATGTTTTGTTTCAAGGAGAGCATCGCATTGATCAACTAAATAAATATTTAAGTCAGTAAGCGAGTTAAATTCTGGAAGACCTGCTAAAAAATTTCTTCGACAATAACCAACACCATTTTCGACGGCTCCTTTTTCCCAACCGGAGGCATTCGTGCAATAAATTGATTTAAACCCGTAGTGCATTTGAAGCTCAAGAGCAAATTTTGTTTCTTCATTAGTTTTATTTATTTTTAAAACTGAATCGTTGTCATACATAGCATTGCTAAAAACTCCACCGAAATACTGGAAGCATTCTTCATGAAATGCCCCCCATGCCTCCGCTGCCTTGGTGGGATAAAACTGGCAAAAACGAAGTACAGCACCTGGGACAGACCCTACAAAAAGGTAACCAATAAATTGATTTCCATTGATTATAAGTTCTACTTCACCATGATCAACTTGAAGATATTTTCCAATTTCAAAATCAAGATTTAAAAAAGTTTTTACATTAGTCGCTTTAAATTCTTTTCTAGCTATGGCCACCATTGTTCTGATTCTTTTTACAGAACCAGTATATTGGCACTCTGTTTTTACTTTTTTAAAAATAAAATTTGCTGTAAAACGCTGCTTCTTTGGAACTTTATGAGTAACTTCAAATTCGATAAGTTCATTTATTTTGCAAAGAACTTCTGGAGTTATTACATAATTTTTTTTATTTCTTTTTCCCCGCAATTCAACTTTATGCTCAGGAATAATTACGATGCTATTGATTGTCGCCCAGGATCGATTATATTCCTGAGCAATTTTGTAAATTGATTTTTTGTTAACAAAAAATTCTTTTCTAACTTTGTTGAACTCGTCCATTCGAAGCATCCTTGCCTCCATTTAAAAGTTACTATATTAAATAGTTTAACTTCTAAATAAAGGTTGATTACTTTGGTTGGGACTCTCAGTTTTATATGGCCAACACTCTCATTCTTACGCGGCCAAACTCACTTCTTAATCCCGTCTTAGTCGTATCTCGCAATCCATATCTATCTCTTGTTCGAGAGATTTCAATCTGATTTCTGTCAAAATCAATTCGATCCCAACATAAACCTGCAAGGGATATACTAGGTTGGCAGTGGGTAAGTCAAAAAAGCTCAATCATTCTAAAA
>JAVHRK010000111.1:0-97338 GCA_036171615.1 Bacteriovoracaceae bacterium | reverse complement strand
GAGATTTGAGTCACGTTGAACTTAAGTGGGCTGGCTAAATGGCACCAGCCACTAGCTAGGTATCGAATCAAGTTTGAAAAATTATACAATTACTACATCAATGAAGTTGCTCTTGGAAATTTAGGATGACTCACGCCAACTTCTAAAAGAGCTACAGTCTTGTGGATATTTGGATTTGGTAAGCGGTGTTATTAAAAGGAAATAAACTTTTAAGTTATAGCAATCAACTCATGGCCTGTACTAAATCTGATAATGATCTTGAGTTGTTAAAGTATATGAGACTTACAATGCCTGATAAAATGAAATAATTTTAAAATAATAAAAAAGGGGAGAATTGATCTGTATCCCCCAAATACAGGTTTGTTAGACCTATGGGAATTTTCAATGCTTCAGACCCCTGTTATCACGAGGGGGTTTTTATTGGGCTTGATTGCTTAAGATATTTACAAAATTTTTCAATTTTAACCAATCTATATTTAAACATCTCAGAGCTTCGGAGTCTGACTCAGAAACTTCCTTTGTCGCATTCTGAATTAAATCAATTATAGATTTTCTTATTTTTTCAGCGGCATCTTTTGAAAGGGCCCTTGGGACAATATAAAATAAATCACTCTCCTTATGAAAAGATAAATTTAGAATTACAGTCACTTAATATGCACTATTTATCCTAGTTTACATCCTTCTGAAGTAGTGTTACACTTGAGTAACACTTGCCAGTGGAGGTTTTATGGCCACTTTGAAGAAAAGAGTTAACTTAACAATTGAAAATGATCTTTATGATGACTTTGAGGCCATTAAAGAGCTTCGGAATGAAACGTCATTATCAAGCGTAATACTCGATTTAGCTAAAGAAGCACTTGAAATAAATGAGGACCTTTATTTTTCCAAAATTGCGAAAGGAAGATTAAATGAAAAAAGAATTTCTCATGAAAAAGTATGGTCTAAAAAGAAATGAAGTCTAAACCATTACAAAAATGGGTCATTGAATATACAGAATCAGCACATAAAGAGATATCTGCTCTTGATGGAGCAGTTAAAAAATTAATTAAAAAAGCAATTGAAGAAAAATTAATGTTTGATCCATTGAAATTTGGTTCGCCTCTAAGAAGAAATCTTGCGGGGCTTTTTAAATTGAGGGTTGGAAATTACAGAATTATATATCAGATTAAAAATAACTCAGTCGTTGTTCTGGTAATTGCCATTGGACATAGAAGTAGAATTTATAAAGATTAATCAATTCTAAACACTTCTAATCGATTCATGGCTTGCACAAAAAAAGTATATTAAAAGATCACAAGGCCGGTTAAATTCGGTCTTTTCCTTTTTTGAGATAAAAGTCTTTGCGTTTTAAGACAAACCCCGGAAAATGCGGATTTTGGCGTTCCTGGGTCGTAAGACGCGCAATTGTCAACACATGGGCCAACTTTTATTCATTTGACAAGAAAACACTTTATAGAGCATGTAAAGATTACAAACTTCTGTTGTAATCTTATAGCAGCTTAATTACAGTCAACAGCAATTAGATTAATTTCACACGGAGAAAAAATGAAAAAAATTATTTCTGTAATTATGCTTACATCACTTGTATTCGCTTCTGCATTTGCTTCTACCGTGACAGTACAATCAGGAAGTAGCATTACACTTTCTGCAGATACAATTACAACCGTTACTTGCGAAGGTAATAGAGCTGACCAGGTGAAGGTTGTTTGTTATTGTTTGCAAGATAATCATAGTGTTGGCACATCTGTTATAAACATAGATGGTAAAGAGACACAGTTGGCGCGTTTTCCAAATGCCAGTGAGTGCTATCAATCATTAGCTGAAATTCCTGCTTGTAAACGACAGTAACCCCAGGTAACTAATCCACTACTAATCGAAACTCTATTTGCACTAAAAAGTATATTTAAAGATCACAAGGCTTCGTTTTGAGGCCTTGTGTATTTCTTGTGATCAAAGTCTTTACCTTTTAAAACATACCTCAAAAAATGAGTATTTTAACGTATTTGAATCGATAGACACGCAATTGCTAACACGTGGGCCATCACGATCTAATAATAAGAACAATGTTTGAATATAGAGAAAACAAAGAAGTAAATATGAGTTATTAGATTTTAAGGCATATATGTTATATTTTCAATGCAGAGCTGATTTTCTTCAACATATTTTAATTATGGCATTATGGAAAAGAACAAAACAAAACAATACAAAATGTGCTCCCTTACATGAAGGATCACAAACGAGATTTTTATGAAGTTAATATTAATTTTTTTTGTTACGTTATTTCATATGAGTGTATATGCAAATAATGCACAAGAAGCTACTTTGAAAAGCTCTCTGTATAAAAAAAACAAAGTATAGAATTTTATGACTTCTATACTTATTTAGAAACTTATCCTTTTATTTTTGAAGGTCAGAATGCTTTTGAAGCACTAACTTTTCGCGGACAGGGAATTAAAATTTTTCTATCTACGAGAATTGAGGGAAAAGATATTTTACTCGGCCACCTTGATCATACAGTTGATACTCTTAAAGAAGGATTCAATTCAATTACTATTAAGGCGGCCATTCAGGTGCGTTTAGATCATTCATCTCTTGGGAAATCCTATAGAATTAAGATTCCTGTGTGTTTACCAGGATTAACTTGCTTGAGTAAAAAAATTAAAGTTACACCACATCGATATAAATACACAATAATTGGGCCCGAAGGTGATACCTTTTGCATAAAAAGAGGATTTGATCAGAATGCTTCGAATGATCTTCAAGTCGACGACACATATTCATTAGGTGAATGTAGATAGATATATACAAGACTTTTTTATCGATGATTGAAAAGATTTACCATGATACAAACTAATTGAATGAATTATCTAGAGTAGGTGCTTCAAAAAACTTGGCATAAATTAATTCATGATTTTCATTAATACAAACTTGTTCTAAGATATAGAGTTTTCTATTTAACTGATTTATGAGAAATGTAAAATCGGGGTTTGAAGCAGAAATAAAAACTCTTCCAGTTTCCAAGGTTCGATTGATTCCCATTATGACATTAATCATAGGGTCCACAAAAACTTTCTTATTTTCAAAATCAACTTCCATATTTTTAAAAGACAATCCGTAAACATCTTTCGAAAAAATAGTTATTTCACCTTGGTTGATAGGAGTTGTTTCAGTTGTTACTCTGTAAAGCGAGCAAGTACGTTCAGCATCCTTGCTTTTAACCACTGCACTATAGCTACTAGTAGAAATTGTTAACAAGATTACTATAAGTATTTTCATGAAACCCTCCAAATAATAATGAATTTAACATCAATATTTCAATTATACAAAGGAGTTCATTAGGAGAATAGATCCAGAGTTTGTCCAGCATCTTCTAAGTCATTGATACTTTCTGCAGATTTCAGAGCATCGTTAGTTTTGGCAATACTAGATTTTTAAAATCTGGGCCGGCCTTAATTAGGTTTTTTAATAAATCATGTCTTTTTGTGTGTGTGTGTATAGTTTTCATAGATTTATATATATTTTTTAAAATATGTTAGACTCATAAAAAAACAATATGGAGGATATATGAAAAAAATTCTTTTAATTATTTCTGTTTTAGTTATGTCAAATCTAGTAAGTGCTTCAGAGTTAATTGTTGATTCAAATAAAATCTTGGGTCATAAAATGTCAAATTTAAAGGGTGAAACAATATCAATCTCTAAAGATGGATCTATAGTGTTATTTGCTGAATCTCAACGAATTGTCGGTAAATTAGTTGAAAATGAGAATGCTCCAGGTGCCTTTTCAGTTGAGGGTGACCAGATTCCACTTCATTCACTTCAGTTAAGAGCTATTTCTCTTGATGAAGAAACGGCCAATACTGATGAAGCTAAAAGTATTTTAGGAAAAGTTGTTCATACTGTTATTGTTATTACATCAGCATTAGATGCCGAAGGAAGACAAATTCGATTGGCAGAATAATTTACTGTTAGACTTCGTATAGTAGCATAATGTACTCCATGGATATGATTTTTATAAAATCAGGAGTACTTATCTCTTTTGGAATAAGATCGAATGATATCGAAATCCTCAATGAGAAATTGAATCTAAATTACCTAATTTACTTTTCAAACCTGGCCGGATTGTAGTTGTTTTAATTTTTAATCTCATCTTGAGACTCCATTATATTAAAAACTGCTTCTTGCAGTTAAAATTTATATTTATATTGCGTTATTAATACCAATTGAATTAGTCTTTTAAGCTGGAGTGAAGTCATTTTGTCACCTTAGGTGGTGTTCAATTAGAATTTTGTTATAATAATACTATGAAAAAAATAATTATTTTTCAGCATGTGGCCCATAAAATTTTGGGTACGCTACATCCAACTTTAAAAGATCATCGATTAAATATTCGTTATATTAATTTTGATCGCAATCCCCTAGAGGATCCCTGTATTGATAAATATAATGCACTTATAGTTTTAGGAGGCTTTATGGGAGTCTATGAAGCTGAAAGATATAGACATATTAAAACTGAGCTTAAGTTAATTGAACAAGCTTTAAAAAAAGATATTCCAGTTCTAGGTATTTGTCTTGGAGCTCAATTAATAGCAACCGTCTTAGGTTCAACAGTGAGAAAACATTCTGTTAAGGAAGTTGGATGGCATAATATATCTTTCACCTCTGAAGGTTTAGCCGATAAGCTTTTTACCCATTTTAAACCATCCGAGTGCCTCTTCCAAATGCATGGTGATACCTTTGATATTCCTGATACAGCAATTCAGCTTGCCAAAAGTGAGATGTGTAATTCCCAAGCGTTTCGCTATGGTAATAAAGTTTATGGCCTTCAATTTCACTTAGAAGTAGATCAGGCATCTATTTTGAGATGGTTATCATATGATTCTATTTTAAATGAGATTAATTTATCAAATGGCGAATTGTCAGTTGAGCAAATTAAAAATGATACCCAATTATATATTGATCGATCGATTGAATTAAGTCGTATGACTTTTGATAATTTTGTTAATCAATTTGATTTAGTTAATAAATCTACTATTATAGGATCTGATCATTCTAAACCGTTAAAAAAGATTTAATATGGAATCAATTAGTATCTTTGATATTTTAAAAGTAGGTATCGGCCCTTCTAGCTCTCATACGATGGGGCCATGGAAAGCTGCTCAGCTTTTTCTTGATAATCTTAATAAACATAATATTTTATTGGATGATATTTCTGCAATTTCGATTCATCTCTTTGGTTCTTTGGCCAAGACAGGGAAAGGTCATGGAACTGATATAGCAATTCTTTTGGGTTTATCTGGTTATGACTATACTACGATTAATACTAATTTGATTCCTCAGATAATTGATGACATTAAATCTAGTGGTAGAATTAAATTAGTTGGTACAAAAGAAATACAGTTTGAATATACAAAAAATTTAATATTTAATTCCTTGGTCTCTCTTGATTTTCATCCAAATGGTATGACGTTTATTGCAACAAAAATTGATGGCCAGAAATTTAGTGAAAATTATTATTCTGTAGGTGGTGGCTTCGTAGCAACCGATGATCTTAACACAATAAATGAAAATTTAATTATCACTCCTTATCCTTGTCATTTCGCATCCACTATTCTTGAAAACTGTGAGAAATTAAATATAAGTGTATCAGATTTAATCTATCTTAATGAAGTATCATGGCAGTCACGTGAAGATGTTAGAAAAAATGCTCTCTTACTTTGGAATGAAATGAAATCTTGTATATTTAAAGGAGTTTATAAAAAAGGTTTTTTACCTGGTGGTTTAAATGTTAAGCGAAGGGCCGCTGAAATTAATTTACACTTATTAGATCAAAAAACTTTTGAAAATATTGATGACTGGATTAACGCTATTAAATTAAGTGATACATCTTTTAGTAAAATAACTAAGTGGGTAAGTTGTTTTGCACTGGCGGTTAATGAGGAGAATGCTTCCTTTGGTCGAGTGGTGACTGCACCAACTAATGGCTCAGCTGGAGTGATTCCGGCCGTCTTGATGTATGCCTATTGTTTTATTAAAGATTTTGACGAAGAGTCAGTCATTCGATTTATTTTAACGGCCGGAGAGATAGGCACAATATTTAAAAAAAATGCTACGATTTCTGCTGCATTAGGTGGCTGCCAAGCTGAGATAGGAGTTTCCAGTGCTATGGCCGCAGCTGGCTTAACTGAATGTTCTGGAGGTTCACCTGGGCAGGTGTTAATGGCCGCTGAAATCGCCATGGAACATCATCTTGGGCTTACATGTGATCCCATAGGAGGATTAGTTCAAATTCCATGTATTGAAAGAAATAGTATGGGTGCTACAAAAGCTATAACCGCATCAGGTTTGGCCTTAGAGAGCGATCCACTAAGTGCGAAGGTAAGTCTAGATGCTGTTATTAAATCGATGTGGGATACGGCAAAAGATATGAATACTAAATATAAAGAAACATCTGAAGGCGGTCTTGCTACAAATATTTCTGTTAGTTTGGCAGAGTGCTAGTTTTCTGATTTAAGTAAATCTATCGATTCATTAATTGTTTGAAATGCTTCACGTAGTGCATTGATTGAGTTTTTTTCTATTTGACCAGTTTTTAATTCTTGATCAAGAGCTGTCGCAGCTTTCGAAAGTAATACTGCTCCAATATTTCTAGATGTGCCTTTGAGTTTATGAACTAAAATTTTAGCAAGTTCTAAATTATTTTCTTCTAAACTAATTTTAATTTCAATAAATATATTTGCATGATGAATTTGAAAGCCTACAAGTATTTCAACTAAGGCCCTAGGGTCTTCTTCAAATACATCTAGCAGTTCTTTTAAGTCAAAACCATTTAACGTTTGAAGGATATTTATTAATTTGATTTTTTGAGATTTAGATATTTTGGTAATAGACGATGCTGATGAGAAATCATTGGGGGTTGCTAAATTCATATCTATTTCTAGAAACTGTGCAGTCTTTTTAAGTGTTTCAGATATACGCCAAAGTGCATTTTCCAAGTCTATTATTTCTGGTTCTAAGCTATGCTTTCTTTTTAATGTTGATAATTTTCCTAAACAAATAGTTAATGGATTATTAAGCTCATGGTTGTAAATAGAGATAGCACTATTAATGGTTTCAAGTTCTTTGGACTTTGCAAGTTCATGAGAAAGTTTTGCAACCATTAAGTGAGTATGAATCCTACGTGTCGCAATTTCATAATGAACAGGTTTCGTGATATAATCATTGGCACCTGACTGAAGTGTGTTTATAATATTGGATGCGTCAGTTTTAGAGGTAACCATGATTATTGGTAGTTCTATTTGATTATATTTTTCACGTATTTTTGCTAATGTTTGAATGCCATCCTCTTCGGGCATCATGATATCCAATAGCACAATGTCTATTTTTTTTGTTATGAGAAGTTCCATACATGTTGAGGAGGAATTAATTCCGATTACTGTGAATCCATTTTTTTCCAACATTAGAGTTGAGAGTTTTAAGTCAACTAGATTATCGTCAATTACTAAAATTGTATTTTTTGTCACGACTTTCTCCAACTGTTAATTTCTTCTTTAATTTGATTTAAAGCAAATTGTAATTCATTTAATCTGTCTGGAATTACTGAAAGATCTCCAATATGGGAAAGGTTCTCAACTTCCCAAGCAATGTTTTTTACACGTTCTCCTGAAATCGTAGATGCAGCTCCACGTAAAGCATGCGAACAAATTTCTAATTGCTTTTGATTTTTATTTTGTAAAAGTGTTCTCATTTCAATAATTCTTGCATCGGCATCTTTTATGAATATAGCAATAATTTCTTCCGCAATTTCTTTACTGCATTGACAGCGTAGAAGTAGTTCTTCGTAATTAATTATATTTTCCACGGATTCCTCTTTGCTTAATTTCAATCACTTGTTTGTCCTGAAAGTAAAGTCAACGGCCAATATATTTTTAACGGTAATAATAATTAAAATGAGACACCGTTAGTTATTGATAAATCTAAGTAATTAAAGATATAATCATAAGCGCAGATCAATAGGATGTCTAAATTATGCAGTCAAAATTTCTGGGAAATCTTTCAAATACTAAATTTACAAAAGAATATTGGAATAAAAAACCTTTATTAATTAAAAAATCAATGAAAGAGATTTCAAAATTTGCTGATTTTACAGATTTTTATGAAATGGGTAAAGATCAAGAGTTTGAAACTCGAATAGTCTATGAAAATGGTGGTGATTATCCTTGGCAAGCAAAAATTGGACCTTTTAAAACACGAGATTTTAAGAAAAATTCATTGTGGACTTTGATTTGTCATAACCTAGAACTTCTAAATTCTGATTTTTATAAATTGAAAGAACAAGTGAACTTTATTCCAGACTGGCATTTTGATGATGTGATGGCCACAATCTCAAAAAAAGGGGCTTCAGTTGGAGCACATATTGATGACTATTCAGTATTTATTATCCAGGGCAAAGGTCAAAGAAAGTGGTTACTAGAAGAAAATCCAAACTCTGAGTATATTGAAAATTTAGACATCAAATTATTAAAGAATTTTAAACCTAATATCGAATGGATTTTAAATCCTGGAGATATGATTTATATTCCACCTAATGTGGCACATCACGGGATATCTCTTGATGATAGTATTTCTTATTCTATTGGATTCAAGTCAATTCGTTATAAAAATCTACTAGACCAATTTACGACTGACTTAATGGTGGATTTAGATGATGAAAGTTTTCATGACTTACATATGCCTATAACTAATAATCCATTTATACTTGAGGATTATGTTGTTGAAAAGGTTCATGTTGAGTTACTTAAATTATTAAAAGATAAAAATAAATTTAAAACTTCTTTAATTAAGCATCTTTCACGTCCAAAAAATATTGCTAATGAAGAATGTGAACTCACTGAAGTAGAAATTAAAAAAATAATTACTCATAAAGGAAAATTTAAAAGAGATATTTGGGCGAAAATTGTGGCCAGTAAAATTTCACAGAATAATTATACTATTTCCATTAACTCAAATATATTTAATATTAAAAAAGATGAATTTATTATTTTAGAAAGATTTTTCTCAAAAGATCCTGATGAAATTAATAGGCTTACAACTATTGAAATTAAAAATGCAAATTTACTAAATTTAATGATTATTCTGATTAAGAACGGTGTCTTTTATTTTGTTTAAAATGCACTAATAAATGGTATACCAAATGATATTCCCCACATTTGTATGTGAGAACTATCATGTCCCCAGTCAATATAGTTTAATTCAACAAAATTACGTTTTCCAAACCTTAGCCAAGCATTTGTATATCGTTGCTGGCCAGTAGATAAAAACATTCCATAAAATAGATTGTAATTTTCAATACCGAAGGCGTGTTTATAGAGTACTTCAAATCCTTGGGGATATAAAATTTGAAACTCAGTATTATTTGTTTTTTTTGAGAAATTATAGTGAATTCCTTGGAATCCAATGAGTGCATTAATTAAAATTCTATTATCAAATACCTCTGCAAGATCATAGGAAAAATACATTCCTGAATTATTAAAAAGTGATTTTGCATATAAAAGTGCATCAAAAGCTTTAATTGAAGCAGTTTCCGTCAGATCAAATTTCCCATAGATCATAAGAGATGGAGCCAGAAGTGGAGTAGTCGTTTCATTTAGAATACTGGCCTTATATATATAGGGGCCAAATCCTAAAGCAGTATGAAAACGATTTAGTCTTTTTGGAATTTGAGCTTCTAGTCTTAAGATTTTTATCTGCTTTGCTTGGTCAATTAATTTTATTTCAAGAGGAGAGTTTGAATCAAGATAGAAAAAATAAGGTGGAGATTTACCGTTTATTGTTTTTAAATTAGTTGAACTCATTGTGATTTCTAGGCGTGGAGTTCGAGAATACCATTTTCCTAAATAGTTCATCTTACAACCGACAGAAATATACTCACTATCAATACCCTCAATCTTTAAAGAATAAGGGGAGCAAGAATAATCAATTAATTGTTTTAATTTTCCACTTGAAAAATTTTTTGATTCAACAATAATTGTATCTAGCGGTTTTTCACCAGAAAAAACGGTGATTTCACCTGGATTAAATAAATCTACATATATTTTAGTTGAATATATTGTGTCTTCTTTTGTGGGGATAATTATTTTTTTATCTGCTACTAGGTAAATATTGGAATCGTTATTATTGATACTTATTTCAAGTAAAACTCTAGGGACAAGTAAGTTATTTTCATTTCGCAACCATTGTAAGGATTCAGGTATGAATTTAGTTTCGATACTTGTGGAATTAGTATGGATGATAAAGTCATTTAAATTAAGAGGGATTCGCGATTCACCAATAGAGAATTTGCCAATACTAAAAACTTGTGACGACACTGTTAAAGAAAATGTAGAAAAGAGTATAATAAGAAAGAAGTAAAATTTAATCATAATTGTGATTTTTTACCTAGATCTAATTCTGCGTGGTTTAACATCTTCTGTTTTAAAAAAAAGTTCAATATTTTTTTCATCTTCAGTATTGTCTTCTGTTGTAGTATCAGATTCTTTAATTGTTGGTTTTTGAATTGCTGAACTTGAAATATGTACTTCATCAGAGGTTGGAATATCTTGTTCTAAAAAATTAAATTCATCTTCAAAATCATTAGCAAATACTGAAGTAGTAAAAATAAATAATATAATTAATAGAATTTTCATTAGATTAGTCTAGTAAATAAATTGGAGAAGTGGAAGAGGTTATACCAGGTTTTATTGAGAGATTTCGACCTTTTTGAATTCCAATCGATCTAGCTTCTTGATCATTTTTCGGCATAGGCGTAGAACTTGTGTTTAGCCTCGGGTAAGCAATGGCCTTTTGTTTTAAAAGGTTTTGTTCGATTTTGATTAAATCTTGTCCTGTAGCGGATTTCTTTTTTTCATTATTTATTTTCATAATATAGCCTGCAGCAACACCTCTTAAAAAAGAATTTTTTGCAGCTAGTCCTTTAAGCTTTTTATTTTCTTTTTGAGCATGGCCCCACAAAATATCTAATTCGGTGTCTAGAAAATTGGCCACATAGTCTGCAAGTAATACGCTGGTGTGGTCACCAGTTACTTCTAGGTAAAAAAAACCATTTCCGTAGTTTAGTACTGGTGAAACACAAAAGGTTTGTAGAATTGTGTAAATGGCATCATGTTTAGTGCTTTTTCTAGTGCTGCTGATTACACGTTTTAAACAAAATAAATCTTCTTCAGTCGTTTTGTTATGGAGAAAGGTGAGATTATGTTCCAATAAAAGTTGATTGGCCTTTAATGTAGCGGATTCAGCTTCATAAATATTATCAGAGCTTGCGAGCGCCATCAGTTTTTTTAGCTTTTGTAATAAAACTTCAGTTTTTAAGTTTTTTTCTTCAGTTTTGTTGTTTTCACTTTCTATATTTGAATATGCACGTTCAACTTCATTGCTCCATTGCATCTGGCGACAAATTTCTCTAAATCTTATGCCGTGGCCTTCATTGGGCCCGTGTATTAGATAGGCCATAAAATGAGCCAGTTCATGTCGGACAATATTTCTTAAAACTTCATCTTGTGACAAATACATAAGTTTTTTAGAAAGACCAATTTCAAAAAATCTATAATCAAAATAGCCAAGGCGTGTATTGTCCTCAAAAACGACAATTGAAATAGGGTAAGTAGTTTTATTAAATAAAATTCGACTTCTTTGAAAGGAAATTGGATAAAATTTTGAGATCTCAAGATTAACGATAGCGCGAATTTCTTCGCGCACACGTTGTATAAAACTTATAGTTGTATTTGAATAGAGAAGCATTATTTATTAAGAACAGATTTGAAATATTCTCGGTTCATACGAGCAATATTATCAATTTTTATTCCTTTTGGACATTGAGCTTCACATTCAGCCTCATTGGTACAATTTCCAAATCCTAATTCATCCATTTTTTTAACCATGGCGTGAGCTCGGTCTTGGGCCTCAATTTTTCCTTGAGGGAGAAGTGCCAGTTGCGATATTTTTGCAGAAACGAAAAGCATGGCCGAGGCATTTTTACAACTTGCTACACAAGCACCACAACCAATACAAGAAGCGGCATCCATTGCTAATTCAGCATCAAATTGTCCAATTAAAATGGCGTTGGCATCAGGTGCATTTCCAGTGTTGACATTAACAAATCCACCTGCGGCCATGATTTCATCCATAGCATCACGATTGACCATTAAATCCTTAATTACTGGGAAGGCCTTTGCTCTCCATGGTTCTACAACAATTGTATCACCGTCTTTAAATTTTCTCATGTGTAGCTGACAAGTGGTTGTTTCAGTTTCTGGTCCATGTGCTTGTCCGTTAATGACAAGTGAACACATTCCACAAATACCTTCTCGACAGTCATGATCAAAAGCAATGGTGTCGCCTTTTTCACGAATGAGTTTTTCATTTAAGGTATCTAGCATTTCTAAAAAAGACATATCAGGTGAGACATTATCTAATTTATAATCAACAATCGAACCTTTATCTTTATCATTTTGTTGTCTCCAAATTTTTAAATTTAGTGACATATGTCCAGTATTACTTCCAGTCATAATCAAACCTTCCTATTTATAACTTCGTTGAGTTAATTTTACGTTTTCAAACTTGAGTTCTTCAATATGTCTAAGTGGCATTTGATTATCACCTTGATATTCCCATGCGGCCACATGACAGAAGTTTTCATCATCTCGACGGGCTTCATTTTCTTCGGTTTGATATTCCTCTCTAAAATGTCCTCCGCAAGATTCATTTCTTTCTAGTGCATCAAGTGCCATTAGTTCGCCCAATTCTAAAAAGTCTGCCACTCTTCCAGCTTTCTCAAGTTCTGTATTTACGTCAACGTTTGTTCCTGAAACTTTAACATCTTTCCAAAATTCTTCACGGATAACTTTGATTTCAGCAATTGCTTTTTTTAGTCCAACTGCATTTCGTCCCATACCAACGTATTCCCACATTACTTTACCAAGACGTTTATGGAAATCATCTACAGTTTGTTTTCCATTTATTGCTAAAAGTTTTGCATATTTTTCAAATGCAGCTTTTTCTGCAGCTAAAAATTCAGGATGATTTGTATCTAGTTTTGGGAATTTTTCAGAAGCAAAATAGTTACCAACAGTGTAAGGGGCAACGAAGTATCCATCGGCTAAGCCTTGCATCAGTGCCGAAGCTCCAAGTCGGTTAGCACCGTGATCAGAAAAATTAGCTTCACCTAATACAAAAAGACCTGGAATATTGCTCATTAAATTATAATCCACCCATAGTCCACCCATTGTGTAGTGGATAGCAGGATAAATCATCATTGGTTCTTTATATGGATTGCTATCGATAATACGTTCATACATATCAAAGAGGTTTCCATATTTTGCTTTTATTTTTTCTAGCCCTTCTCTTTTTATTGCATCAGCAAAATCTAGATAAACGGCCATTCCTGTAGCTGAAACTCCAAAGCCTGCATCACATTGAAGTTTTGCATTTCTTGAAGCTACGTCACGTGGCACTAAGTTTCCGAATGATGGATAAATTCTTTCTAAGTAATAATCTCTTTCGGCTTCTGGAATTTCAGAAGGTTTTCTTTTGTCACCTTTTTTCTTAGGTACCCAAACACGTCCATCATTTCGAAGAGACTCAGACATCAAAGTTAATTTTGATTGATGGTCACCTGAGACAGGTATACAAGTAGGGTGAATTTGAGTGAAACAAGGATTTCCAAAATAGGCACCTTTTTTATAGGCGCGATAAACAGCTGAACCATTAGAAGCTTTTGCATTTGTAGAAAGATAGAAAACGTTTCCGTATCCACCTGTTGCTAAAATAACTGCATCAGCTACATATTTTTCCAATGCACCTGTCACTACATTTCGTACAATCACTCCGCGTGCTTTGCCATCAATTACAACTAGCTCAACCATTTCACGACGTGTATATGATTTAATTTTTCCATTATGAACTTCTTTCATCATTGCTGAATAAGCACCTAAAAGTAGTTGTTGCCCAGTTTGCCCACGAGCAAAGAATGTTCTTGAAACTTGTGATCCACCAAATGATCGGTTTGAAAGTGTTCCACCATATTCTCTCGCAAATGGCACTCCTTGAGCTACGCATTGATCGATAATATTATTTGCAACTTCTGCTAAACGATACACATTCGATTCACGTGCACGATAATCTCCACCTTTTACAGTGTCATAGAAAAGTCGCCAAACAGAGTCACCATCATTAGTATAATTTTTAGCGGCATTGATACCACCTTGTGCTGCAATTGAATGGGCGCGACGAGGTGAGTCTTGAATACAAAAAGTTGTAACATTATATCCTAATTCTGCCATTGAGGCAGCGGCCGAACCACCAGCAAGGCCTGTACCAACTATGATTACTGAATATTTTCTTTTATTGGCAGGGTTTACAATTTTCATATGAAATTTATGATCATTCCATTGTTCTTGAATTGGCCCGGTTGGAACTTTACCATTAATTTTTTTCACTTCCATCTTAATACCCTCCCTTGAAAAAGCAGAACAGTGGGAATGCTGAGTAAGCAAGAATAACTACAACTCCAAAACACTTAGAAAACATTTTTATTTTTGGCATATATTTTGGATGATTTAAACCTAGTGATTGAAACGCTGACCAAAACCCATGAGAGACGTGAATACCTAAAGACACTATTGCCAAAATATATCCTGCAACATGAAGAGGAGATGCAAAGTACTCTACTGTTGTTCGGTAAATATCTCTAACTTCTGCACCATGAAGTTCTACTGTATAAACTGTTCCATATTTCAATCCGAGTATATGAAAAATAAGAAATACAAAAGTAATCATTCCAGTATAAATCATTGTAGAAGAAGCAAACGTTGCACCTCTTCCTGAAAGTTTGCGTGAATGATATTCGATTGGACGGGCCATTTTATTTTCACGAGTTAATTTTACCGCCATCGCAATATGACTTAAAAATATTAACGTCAAAATAACTTCTGCAACGCCTATTAATGGATTTGAAATTAAAGCGTGAGAATAAGCATTAAAGGCATCTGGACCTTTAAAGATGAGAAAATTTCCCAACATGTGAGTAAGAAGAAAGCCACAAAGCATAAGTCCTGTAACCCCCATTACTTGTTTCTTTCCAATAGATGAAAGCTTACAAGAGCAGGCGCAGGGAGAATCGCATTCAGAATTCATATGAATTCACTCCTTGATAATTTTAATATTTAAAAAAGTGTAACTTAAGAAAAATGATTGGTTAAGTTTATTTTTTCTACACTGCGAAGATTCCTTTCGTTGTTCCCTCTAGTCGTAACTTATGACAGAATTACTATGATTTTTATCACAAAGGGAAAATAAAAAAATGGAATTTATTTTAATAGGATGGAGAGAGTTAGTTAGTCTTTCGCAATTTAAATTAATTAATATTAAGGCAAAGATTGATACTGGGGCAAAGACTTCAGCATTACACGCCGAAAATATAGAGTATATTAATATAAAAGGAAAAAAATATGTTCGCTTTGTAGTCGAGCAGGAAGACGGAACAAGTGTAACGATTAAATCTCCCTTAATTGAAGAAAGAGATATTAAAAGTTCAACTGGCCATAAAACCAGAAGACCAGTAGTGAAGACAAAAATACAAATGGGTAAAGATATTTTTGAGATTGAAATTACACTTATTAATCGCGATTTAATGGGTTTTAAAATGTTAATTGGAAGAGATGCTTTAGGGGGGCATTATTTAATTAATCCTGCTAAGTCATATCTATTAGGAAATAAGGCCAAATTATGAAAATTGGAATTTTATCTCGTAGTACTCGTCTTTACTCAACCAAAAGATTGATGGAAGCGGCTAAGGCCCGTGGCCATGATGTGGAAGTGATAGATACACTTCGATGTTACATGGATATCACATCAAAAAAACCCATGGTTCATTATCAAAATAGAGAGCTTCATGATTTTGATGCCATAATTCCAAGAATTGGCGCCTCAATTACTTTTTATGGAACTGCCGTTATACGCCAATTTGAAATGATGGGCGTGTCTTCACTTAATGAAAGTGTCGCGATTTCAAGATCCCGTGACAAACTTCGTTCTCTTCAATTGCTATCTCGAAAAGGCCTTGGTTTGCCTGTAACTGGCTTTGCTCACAATACAAAGATGACCCAAGATTTGATTAAATTAGTAGGTGGTGCTCCTTTAGTTATAAAACTCTTGGAAGGTACTCAAGGAAAAGGTGTAGTACTTGCAGAAACACAAAAAGCTGCTGAAAGTGTTATTGATGCTTTTCGTGAAATGGATGCAAATATTTTGGTTCAAGAGTTTATTCGTGAAGCAAATGGTAGCGACATCCGTTGTTTTGTAATTGGCGATGAGGTTGTTGCGTCGATGATGAGAACCGCTAAAGAAGGTGAATTTAGAAGCAATTTGCATAGAGGTGGCAGCGCAAAGCTTATAGAAATAACTCAAGAAGAAAGGCAAGCTGCGCTTGATGCAACTAAGGCATTAGGACTTAGTGTTGCAGGGGTTGATTTGCTCCGGTCTAATAGAGGACCGCTCATTATGGAAGTTAATTCATCACCTGGGTTAAACGGAATCGAAACTGCAACTGGTAAAGACGTGGCCGGTATGATTATTGAATTTTTAGAAAAAATGGAATTAAATTCTACAGAGACTAAGGGGAAAGGTTGAGTCTAGTGGAGTTTCCCGCAGAGTATTTTATTAAGCTAGATGGCCAGGATTTTTTACTTGGTCGTTTGTCTGTAAATAAATTAAATCAAGCATTCTGGGTAGAAGTAGATATAGTTCAAAAAGAATCTAAAAAGATATGGGTTCATGTTGGAGATTTACACGGAATTGTTGAATTAGATGAGGCAATTGATAAGTCAGTTCAAGCACTGGCTGATTTTTTAAAGAAAAAATACTGATTTGGGTCATGCAATATCGCTGCGAAGAATTTCTTTGAATTCACCTTCAGAGAGTCCTGCCAAAGTTAGTTTTCCTATGCTTTTTCTTATTAGCCTAAGTGTTGGAAAGCCAATGGCCGCAGTCATTTTTCTAACTTGTCTATTTTTTCCTTCAGTAATTATGATTTCTAGCCAGCAAGTAGGGATTGATTTTCGCTCTCTGATAGGTGGAATCCTGGGATTAATCTCTGGCTGAGGTTGAATAATAGTTGCTCGACAAGGTTTAGTTTTATAGTCGCCAATTACAACACCGGCTTCAAGTTTGGCTAAGTCTTCAGAGCTTGGAATTTTTTCTACTTGTACCCAATATGTTTTTTCTTTCTCATTTTTAGGATTAAGCAGCTTCTCAATCAGAGATCCATCATTGGTTAAAAGTAAAAGTCCTTCTGAATCCTTGTCAAGTCTACCACAGGCATAAATATCTTTTGGTAAGTTAAAGATAGATAAAGTTTCATTTGGATTATCTGAAGTAAACTGGCTTAGAATGCCATAAGGTTTATAAAAAGCTAGGTATAAATTTTTTTTCATTCTATATTAGTTTGATGAATTTTAAACAGACTGTAAAGTTAAGTCATTTTGAAGGAGCACTTTTTGCGTTGATGGTTGCATCAACAGAAAGTTTTTTAAACTACTATGCAGTTAAGCAGAATATTTCTTCATTTCAACTAGCAATTCTTTCTACAATCCCCCTTCTATGCGGAGCTATTGCTCAAATTACAATACCAAAATTTATTCCAGATAAAAACTTGGCTTCAAGTATTGTTTGGACAATGTTTATTCAAGTTGTCGGTGTTGTGGGAATTCTTTATTCTGTCTATCATCAATTTTCCTATCTTCATTTATTGTTTTTTGCCTGTGTCTATTTTATCGGTGGTCAATCATCAACACCTTTATGGATTGATTGGGCATCTAAAATAATACCACGACGACATTTTAGAAAATATATGGCCAATAGAAGCGAGTTTACATGGTATTTAATTCTTTTCTTTTATGTAATTTTAGCTCTATTGGGACAATATACTTCTTGGTTTAAAATTATTGCTGTTTTTATAATAGGAGCCTTAGCAAGAATATTTTCTTGTATCGTTCAATATTTAATTATTAGAAAACCATTTGCCGAGCGTCCGATTAAGCATCAACAGCTTGAAGCTAGAATTGTTATTGAGGATAAACCGAAAAAGTTAATCTATGTATTTATCTATTTAACTGCATTTTTTAGAATGAGCGTAATGATGTCTGGACCTTTTTTTTTCCCGTATATGTTAAATGATTTAAAACTATCTATGACTAGTTTTGTTATCCTCACTTCTATGCCATTCTTGGGACGCGCCTTGTCCTTTTCACGCTGGGGAAAAGCAGGTACACATTATTCAGCTTTTCTAGGAGTTATCTCAACAGTCTTTTATATTTCAATTATCCCAATTATATGGACTTTGACTAAAAATTATTACTCTTTACTTGGTTTTGAAATAATTTCTGGAATGGCCTGGGGGGGATTTGAATTGAATCAAGTTTTAATGATACAAAATTTTGTTCATCAAAAGAGTAGAGTTTATCTTGGAGGTCATATGGCATTATCAAATCTATTGTCTGTGATTGGTGCAGTTATTGGATCTTATCTTATGGATAAGAATTATAGTTTTTTTACAATCTTTCAAGTGTCAGCTTTTTTTAGATTTTTAGTCGCGGTATGTTTGATTCTTGCGGCAAAAAATATTTCTCCCTTTGAGTTCAGTTATTTAGCATTTAAAAACTATTTTAAATCAGTTTTTTCTTGCCACTAAACTATTTTTTTACCATTATTCATTATGAATAAAATTGTATTTTTATATGTTTGTTTTTATCTGTGTATTTCTTCAAATGCGGCATTTTCCAAATCTACAAAACATAAGAAAAAATCCTCACATTCCCACTCAAGAAGAAAACACAGACATCATGGTACAGGACCTGATTTGAAACAAATTACAAAAGGTATGATTTATATTGAAAATCCATCTAATGGCATAACACCCATAGAAAAAAGTAATACAACATTTTAATGGAGTAACAATAATGAAAACAATATTAGCTATAACCCTTCTGATAATATCAAATTTTAGCTTTGCTGAGACTGTTAATTTTCAATGTAAGGCAATGACCATTCCTGGTGTAAATGTATTTTCTGCTAAGGGTATGGTAAGTGTTGATGAACTGTCAAAAGCTTCAGGTGTGATTAATATTCTTGTTCAAAAAATTGATGAAGAAGAATCTGCACAGGTTTTTGAACAAATTAAGATTGAAGGTTTAATAAAACATTTTAATCCAGGTGATGTTTCGGTTTCTGGCTTTGATCAACTAGTTTTAACTACAGATCATTCTTACTTGAAATCTCTTAATTTATTATTAGACGAAGGTAGTGAATATTCTTCACAAGTTTTATCTATTGATAATTTTCTTTATCGATCAAATTGCGAAATTATAAAATAATTAGATTATTCCATTGTCAAATGTTGTCCGTGATTTTAAAACTCGGGCAACCATAATTCTAAATATTTCCATCATCTTATTTTCAATATCTTTATTCTCAATAATTCCGTAGGCACGAGCGATGGCTTCATAGGTAGAAAACCCAGCTTCTATATGAGTTTTTCTTAGTTGATATTCTCCAGGCAATCCTTCTGGTAGTTTTACACACTGAATATTTTCTAGACCTTTTTCTCTGCGATAAACTTTTCTTGCTTGTGTCCAAGATCCATCAGGTACAATAAGATGAACTTTCTTTTTATCAAATGAAAAATTTTGATTATTTAATTCAAGTGCATCATCATGTGGATAGAGATAAAGAGTAAGTTCTTCTGGATTGTAGTCTAATTGTGAAAAATTAAATGGGCTATCTTGTAGACCTCTTCTAAATAATTTTGAATTGCTTAGAATCTTTTGTGCCAGTGTGGCCGTATTTGAAGTGAGAAATTCTTCACGATGGTGCATTATAATTGATAATCGATTTTCCGATTTTATGGGAATCATGAATTCACAGAAACATAATGTTTGATGAATTCGACAATGAGAACAGCGTTTCTGTTCAGTTGATCGTCTTTTACTCATGATCAATTTTTGTAAGACTATTTTTCATACTTTGATAAATCTGATCTTTGAGTTGATTAACTTCATCCATAGGTTTACCTAGAGTTGAAACAGGTGGAAGAACGTCGACTATTATTGTTCCTGCATGCCATCGGTTAAAATGTAATCTTCCTACATATGAACTTATAATAATGGGAATTATTGGAATTTGTGCTTTTATCGCTGTGACAAATGGACCTTTTTTAAAGGGCAGAAGTCCTCTTCCATTTGATCTCGTACCTTCTGGCATAATCCATACAGATATATTTTTTTGTTTAATTTTTTTGACAGTTTCATCTAAGGTTGTAAATGCATTTTTTTTATTTGCTCTATCTATTAAAATATTTCCAGATAGCCAATAAAATTGACCAAAAAAGGGGATATATTTAATAGATTTTTTCCCAATGCTCACAGTATTATTAGGAATTAAATATGCCCCGGGAAAGATATCCAGATTATGTTGATGATTGCTTAAATAAACAAAGGGTCCAGGGAGATCTAATCTTGCCTTGTTCTTAACAATAATTTTTATTCCTAAAAGAGGTAATCCATAGGCCAATAAGCGACAGACAAATTTGACGTTTCGGGGATCAAATGGGCGTATAATCCCGGTAATTATACCGAGAAAACAAACAAGCACCACGTAAACTAGAGTAATAATTATTCGAATTAAATAAAGCATTACCTATACTATACTAAGGTTGAATTGGATTTGGAACTCTTAAATCATATGAACGATTAGCTATTTTACTCTGTACTTCTGCTAATTCTCGATAGAGTAATTGAAAATTAATTCTACCATACTCGATTTCTATAGATTTTTCATCAAGTGCTATCATTTCAAGTTTAGTATAGATTAAATCTTCTAATTTTTCCTGTGGAAGTAGCGAAACTAGAAAGCCAATGCCTAAATCTTGAAAAACATTATATTTATTTAAATCTACTAGTGATTGAAGGGAAGACTCATAGTTATTTTTTGATGATTGAAAAATTGTATATAAAATCTCAGATATTTTTTGAATAGAGTTTCTCATGTGAAAAGTTTTAATTTTTTTAGTACGTGAAAATGAATCTAGTAGCCTATTAATATCTTCTTCTGAGTAATCTTTCAGGTAGCTATAGGCTTCAGATTTGAGAATTATTTTCAGAGATATACGAGAAGAATGCTTGTTTTCGTTTGAAATCCAATCGTTCCAGTTTATCTTTTTTGCAATGATTGGTGGAAGTTGGTTTTTCAATTTATTTTTAACTTTTATTTGTTCACCACTTGTTAAAACAGCATCAGTTTGGTCCAAGTTTAAACCTATTTCGGGAATACTTGGTGCTTCAACAGTGTTAAATTTAGGAATTAAACCAAAAAATGTTAAGGCCTCAACATCTTCATACCCAAAGAGCCAATTCCCGATCATTGAGTGCTTGAAGTGGGTATAAGTTGGGTAAAAAAATTCTGTTTCATTTTCTCTGTCATCAATAAAAGTAATATTATTTTTACTGAAGATTTTGTCATTAATGTAACTTAATAAAAAGAATCCTAATTTCAAATGTTTAGTTTTTGAGGTTGAATTAGTAAAACCTTTAAAAAGTCTTCTTATTCTTTGTTGCTCTATGGGTAATTTGTTATCTGCTAAGCAAATTTGATCGGCCAGTTCGTAAATTGTATATAATTTATCTTTTATCTCTTGGTTATTACTAAAATTTTTTAAGACAAGCAGATCTTTAAACTTAAAAGATGAACCTAGTATTTGATTATAGGCCATAGCTGCTTGTGGATTTGTTAAATCAAAAATATAATCTAGGATAAATTGTGATCCTGGACCGGCAGTTGTTCCAAGTTGAATTAGGTCTCGGTCTAGGAGTCGATCTATTTGGTGGTTAAGAGCATTGAATTCAAAAAAATTAAAACTTGCTTCCGTATTTGTTGAAGCACCTTTATTATAAGTTTTTGTTGTTATCATTTTTAAGCGCACATGCTTTTCATCTAGTTTATAAATTTGGATATTGAACTCTCCATTGATGACCCAATATAAATTTACGCTTGCAGATATTGGAACTGGATTTACGTACCCTGTTGAAGCATTGGCACTAATTGCTAAATTTAAATTTGCTGGAATGCTGGCGAAATCTCCAATCTTTAATTTTTCTAATGCCCTATTTGCATTAATAGGGAGGCGGTTTGGAGAGTAGGGTAGTGCAGTTATCGCATCTTTTTTTTGTTGAAATTGTCTAACGAAAAAAAAACTTTGATTGCGTGTAATACTGAAACTAAGTGGCATTTCACTTAATTCTTTGGCTATAGTGCCAATATTTAAATTAATAGGAATTTCATATTTATCTATTCGATTGTAGTTTTTAGGTTTGTATGATGGCCCGACTTCATAATCAAATTGTATTCCAATCGGGAGGCCTTTTATAAGGCTTCCTTCAGGAAATCCAGTTGAGCAGCTGAGATTCAATCGGTCAATTTGTTGGTTAATTGAAGTTGATAAAAGAACAGGATCAAATAAATCGCTGATTGCAGCATTTGAATTTGGCTGATAGCTAATGAATATGAGGAATAAAAGGCTATATTTTTTCATTTTGCAGATTGTATATAGTTTAATTTATTCGTCTTTTTAATTCTTATAAGTATGTATTTTTTACTAGGTAGGCCCTATTTAGTTTGGTATACTTTCAAGCACATATGATGGATTTTTTTGCTCCCTTAATTCAAATCACTAGTGATCCTTTAAGCTTCTTTCAATTTTTTGGTTATTGGGGCTTGGGTGCTATTTTATTTGCTGAAACAGGACTATTTGGTTTTTTTCTTCCTGGTGATTCACTTTTGTTTACACTCGGTCTCATTGCCTCAAGGGGTCATATTGACTTAAAAATTCTTATCCCCTCACTGATTATTGCAACAGTACTAGGTGATCATTTTAGTTTTTTTCTAGGTCACAGATTTAATGATTGGGTTAGAATAAATATTCATAAAATTTTCTTAGAAGATCACCATATCTCTAAAGCACAAAATTTTTATGATCAACATGGTGGAAAAACAATTCTCTTTTGTAAGTTTATTCCTGTTATTAGGACATTTGCTCCATTTGTTGCTTCTACAACAAAAATGAATTATATCAGATTTGCCTTATTTGACTTTGTTGGTGCGGTATTATGGATTACTGTAATTGTAGGTATTAGTTATTACTTTGGTAAAACTGTCGATTTTGATATACAAGCTTATTTTCATTACATCGTTATTGCTCTCTTTTTTATTCTTCTCTCTCCATTTCTCTTTAAATTTATTAAAAAGAAGTCATAATTAAATAATCACTCACTAACATATTAGGGAATTATCAAATGAACAAACAGGACAAATTAAAATTAACTATATCCCCAACAGCACATCGAAATTTTAGAGATGATGAATTTTGGAAAGATATACCTGGATGGAAAAATGTCACGCGTGAAGAATTTGCGGATCATATGTGGCAAATGAAACATTCTATTAAAAAAGTTGAGCAAGTTAAAACAATACTTGCAGAATTATGCACTGATAGTTTTTATCATGACATGCTAGAAGGCCAAAAAATTACACCTATGAATATTCGGATCACTCCTTATATTTTTTCGTTAATTAACTGGAAAGATCCTATTAATGATCCCATTCGAAAACAATTTCTACCAATTGGATCACAATTTTTACCTGACCACCCATATTATGAAGCTGATTCTTTACATGAAGACATCGATTCACCAGTTCCAACTATTACTCATCGGTATATAGATAAAGTTTTATTTTTACCAACTACAATATGCCCAGTGTACTGCTCATATTGTACAAGATCACGAATTATAGGCGGATCAACAGATGCAGTTGAAAAAGATACCTACGGTGTAAATCAAGGCAGAATGGATGTCGCTTTTGATTACATTAGAAACAATCCAGAAATAGAAGATGTTGTCATTTCTGGTGGTGACGCTTTTATGCTTACTGCAAAACAATTAACTTATATTGGTGAAAATCTTTTAAATATTCCACATATTAGACGATTGCGATTTGCTACAAAAGGTGTCGCAATTTTTCCGCAAAAAATTACAAGCGATACAGAATGGTTTAATGCACTTAATGGTATTCATAAATTAGGTATTTCATTAGGGAAATCGGTAGTTGTTCATACACATTTCTCATCACCTGTAGAAATCACAATGTGGTCAAAATTAGCAATGGATAAATTATTTGCGGCAGGAATTATTGTTCGAAATCAAGCAGTGCTACAAGTTGGCGTGAACGATACAGTTAATCAGATGGTCTTATTAATTAAACAATTAAGTTACATGAATATTCAACCTTACTATGTTTATATGCATGACATGGTTCCTGGTTGTGAACATTTCAGAACTACAATTAGAGAAGGGGTAGAATTAGAAAAAGCAGTCAGAGGTGCGACTGCAGGTTTTAATACACCAACTTTTGTTTGTGATTTACCTGGAGGTGGAGGTAAACGACACGTGGCCTCTTATGAATATTACGATGAAGAAAATGGAATTTCAGCGTGGAGAGCTCCAACTGTAAAACCTGATCAAGTTTTTTATTACTTTGATCCTATAAAAAAATTATCTAAGGAAGCTCAAGCAAGATGGGCCGATGAAAAAACGAGAGAAGAAATGCTAAAGGCCGTAGCACTTAAAGTCTAAGAGTTACGGTCAGTACTTCTTCTGTTTGTTGTTTTTTCAATATTAGATAGTAAATGTGGATGACGAACGACAATCTCATGAAATTTTTGTAATGTTAATTTATAGAGATCACAATAGCCTTTGGATTGTACATTGGCATTTCTGTTAGTTTCTTTTATAAGAGCTGTCTCTCCAAAAATTTGACCATCTGATAAAGTTGCTATTTTTTCGTCAGGATTTATATAAATATCAACCGAACCATGAGAAATAATAAACATCTCACTTCCAATATCACCAGCTTTTATAATTAAATCATCTGGTGATGAATAAATTTGTTCCAAATTTATAGCAACATCTTTTAGGCACTCATGTGAGCAACCATAAAAGATTGAAATACTGGAAATAAGCTTAATTTTCATGTAAATCTGCATTTCTAGCTGAAGTGCATGGGGAAGATCAGCAATGATTTTTTCATCATTATCACTTAATCGTTTTGAGAAAATATGTCCATAATGGTTGATGGCCGAATCTTGTAAATGAATTGGAACATTATAATGTTTCATAAAAAGTATCAGGTCATTAATTTTCTCTCTGGATTGATCTTTGTGTTTATCTAAATTTGCTATAATACGCGTAATACTTCCAATAATAACACCGTACATACCAACCCCAATGATCATAATAAAACATGTAAAGAGTCTGCCATGGTTATCGTGGGGGGTAATATCACCATAGCCAACTGTCGTGAGAGTAGTAAGTGCCCAATAAAATGATTTGATATAATATGAAGTTGTATCTGTATCAAGTGGCATCGGATAGACCATGATCCATCCACATGTTATCCAATTAACTACCATGAGAAATCCCATAAAAATCGATTGAATGCGAATAATTAAGGGAACAATGGTCATATTATCAATTAGGTAAAATACTTTAAAAATTCGTATAAAACGCAAGAGTCGTATGATTAAAAATATTTCAGCAAAACCTATAAAATGTGAAAGTAAATCAATTGGGATTGACGAGAAAAGATCTATCGCCAGCATGAGTTTAAAGTCCCAACGAAAATGAGATTGATCTATATCTCTTTGAATTTTTTTTCTTTGTTTTAGGTGGTAAATAAAATCAGTTAGAAAAATTGCGGATATAATAATATCTGCAATGAGTTGCCAAGGACGAATTTCTCGATGAAAAACAAATGTTATTGGTGCTTCAATTGCTGTAAAACTAGCGGCCCAAAATATAATGGAAGTCCAAAGAAATTCTTTTGTGGTTAATTTTCGTTTAATCATAATTATGTTATATTATTATTGATTTTTATTTTAAAGGGGAGCTTTTTATGGGGAAAAGAATATTTTTATTTATTATTGTTAATATTCTTGTTCTGGCCACTGTGTCTATCCTGACATCAGTACTCGGAATAGGAAAATATATTGGAGCAGTCGGATTAAACTACGGCGCATTATTAATGTTTTGCTTAGTGTGGGGGATGGCGGGTTCTTTGATTTCATTATCACTTTCAAAAGTTATTGCCAAATGGACAATGGGCGTTCAATTGATAACGCTAGAAGGTCCACATCGTGACTTAGTTAATACCGTTCATAAATTAGCAATTAGGGCCGGGTTAGACGAAATGCCTGAAGTGGGCATTTATCAATCTGAAGAAATTAATGCTTTTGCTACTGGTCCAACAAAAAATAGAGCACTTGTTGCAGTTTCTTCAGGATTACTAAATCATATGAATGAATCAGAAATAGAGGGGGTACTAGCTCATGAGATGGCGCATATTGCGAATGGAGACATGATCACAATGACCCTTATTCAAGGAGTGGTAAATGCTTTTGTGATGTTTTTATCAAGGGCATTGGCGTACACCATAGAACAAGCATTAAGAGATGAAAAATCTGAATCACGAGGAGCTTCCTCAATTGTTCACATTGTTTTGGTAATGGTTTTAGATGTCATTTTTGGAATATTAGCTTCTCCAATTATTGCATGGTTTTCTCGCTATAGAGAATTTAGGGCCGATGCAGGTGGTGCTTCATTAGCGGGTAAGGAAAAAATGATTCTTGCTCTTGAATCACTTAAGTCGGCATATCCTCAGTTTGCCAAACCTCAAGCAAATGTAGATACACAATATCGAGCAATGCAAATATCTTCTAAGGGAAGTGTTATTGCACTTTTTTCAACTCATCCACCATTAGAAGATCGGATTATGGCCTTAAAAAATATGTAAATTTTTTATCACTTGATTATATTCAGAAATTATTTGTGTCATTAACTCTTGGCAAGTAGGTAAATCTGTAATCAGACTTGAAATCTGACCTGCTTCCAATTCTCCTTCGATAATATCTCCGTTTAACATCCCATTTTTTGCTCTTCCTGTGGCAAGATGTGTTTTTATACTATTTTTTAATTCTTCACCATTTGTAGTTTGTTCAAGTTTATAAATTTCATCTGAAAATTTATTTTTGAGTAGTCGCACTGGTATATGTGATTTCATCAAAAGTCGAGTAAAATCATTTTTCTGATCTAATATAAGATTTTTAAAATTTTGATGTGCACTCGACTCTTGAGTCATTAAAAATCGTGTACCCATTTGGATAGCATCAGCTCCTAGTGAAAGCGCGGCCGCAAGTCCTGCTCCTGTCGCAATACCGCCTGCTGCGATTAATGGAATTTTTACTGCCATACGTACGAGTGGAACGAGAACCATTGAGGTAATTTCATCTCGGCCATTATGGCCTCCGGCCTCAAATCCTTCTGCCACAACAGCATCAACACCAATATTTTCACATTTTATTGCCTGTTCTGGTGTTGAAATAACATGAATAACTTTTCCGCCATGATCATGAATTAAATTAGTGTAAAGTTTTGGATTGCCCGCGGAAGTAAAAAATATTTTAATTCCATTATCAATGGCTATTTTTATTTGCTCATCAGACTTTTCATATAATAGGGGAATATTAATTCCTATAGGTTTTGTAGTAAGATCTTGAGCTTTTTTTATATGTTGTAAAAGTAGCTCTGGCTTCATAGAGCCAGCACCGATAATACCTAGGCCTCCAGCATTCGAGACAGCGGCTGCAAGTCTAGAACCAGAAACCCAGACCATTCCTCCTTGAATAATGGGATATTTTATTGAAAGTAGTTTTAAAATATTATTATTTTGCATTTTGTTTTTTATTTTTAACTAATGATTTTTCTAAAGCCTTTATTATTTTAGCGCATGAAGGTGATGTAAATTTGCGATATAAGTCTTCAGATAATGGCCGCTGGAAACTTTTTTCAGTTTTGTTCTCTCTATATTTTATAAGATTTAAAACAAACTCATGGGAAATGATAAAAACTTTTGAGATAGTGCTTAAATGATCAATATTAACAGAAAATCCGATACCACCAATCATTCCATGATGCTCTTTTATAATTTTTTCAACTCCATTTGGAATATTTGGATATTGACCAATAAGTATTGACGTTTTTAAAGCATGCTTAAGTACTAGATCTTGATCGATCTCAACTAAGTTTGCCTCCTCAGTTTCGCTCAATGAATTAATTTTTGTATAATCAGGAGTGTCTACTAAAAGTATGTCATTAAAAAATGCTGAAAATGTTATATCTAAAATATTTTCTGTTGTATTTAAATCAAGATTTTTTAAACACTCAGAAGCAATAACTGAAGTCATATGGCAACGTTGAAATATAAGTGGTGATTGTGAATTAATTATTTTATGAAGTAAATTGGTCATCTCAGGAGATTGTTCGATATTTTTAATCATACTTTGGATAATACTATCAGTTAATTGAACAATTTCTCGAGTAAAACCTAAGTTTAATATTTCTTTTGCTGCAATTGAATATGCTTCACCCATAATTTCTAATTTTTCTGCAAATTCTAAATGATTTGATTCTAGTTTTTCAACTAATACGTTAGAAAGAAAAGTTGTAAAATCTTTTCGTTGCTCTTTAGGAATATAAAAATGATCTAGACCTTGTTCTTTATAACGATTTATTACTTCTCTTGAAAAAGCATCACCATTATGAATTCTTTTTACAAATTGAAAGTCAGTTGATGTTTTTTTTATACGTATGAATACATCACAATTTACAGTGATGAGATTTAGAAAGTAATTAACGGGGACTGGCACATAGTCTGGTAAAATTCTTTTTTCAATAATTTCTTGAGTGATACCCATAATCTTCGCTGAATATTCAATAACTTTTTCCCAGTTTTTAGGATTTAATATAGTTACGGTAAAATCATTATCCAGAAGTCCTGGGCCTCCTAAAATTAGTAGGCCAATATCTAAATGGTGTTCAATAATATATTTTTGAATAATACTTGCAGTTAATTCATTTTGCCCTTCATACTGACAAATAATTAAATCAATTTCAGGAAGTATTTCTAAAAGACTCACTACAGCTTTAGCATTTTTTCTATTGATTAAATCAATTCCTAAGAAATTGACAAGATTTACAGATATAAGTTCATTTAAAACTTGGCTATCTTCTATTAATACAACTTGGGCCATGAATTACTCTCTTACAATAAAATATTAATATTAGCTTTATTGTAAGTTAAATTTCATTTAATTCAACTTACTGCAGTTTTCATCATGTAATTCCATTGCTGGACTCCTAGCAAGTTGATCAAGTAATTGTAGAGATATTTCCCCAGATATAGTCGCTTGAGTAATAGTTTTCTTGCTGCCAAATCCTTTATGATTTTCAATTATCCAACCAGCAGCTACCATTGATTTTCTTACCCCCATTGCAGCACTATAAGTAGACATTCTCGTAGTTGTAACCGAATTTAGTTTTAGAAAATTAAACCATTCAACTGTCCAGAGAGTAGGGTTCTTCTTGGGGGAGAAAGGATCTTGAAAAATAGCATCCCAAGTTTCTAATAGATTATTTTCTATTGCCATAGGTAGGGTAATTCGACCATCACCAAGAAAAATTTTTATAATTATATTTTTATAAGTCCCATATAAATAAGCAAGATTTTTTTCATTCATCTTTTTTAAATGAATTTCAGGTAAAAATTTTTCTAAGGACCAGAGAGCAAAGGAGTCATCAAGTTCTATTGATGTATAGTGAACAATATGTGACTCAAATGAATTATTCTTTATGAACTCTAGAAGTGAAGTTAATCCCATTCCTATACCAAAGCCAATGTCCAATATATGCAATGTTTTAACCTGAACAAATTGCTCCAATAACTTGCAGCCAAGGATATAATTATGAAAAGTTTCCTCTTTAGCGCCACTTAGATTATGGCAGGCCTCATCAAAAAATTCCGACCAAACTGTTTCAGTCTGATCATCTGTTTTTATTATTCTATACTTTCCTAATTTACCTTCAAATTCTTCCATATTCTACCGATATATTTCTTATGATTTTGAAAAGAATTTACTCTATTCATTTTTTACTTACTACCTTTATTTTTATTAATGGATGTGGAATTAAGCCTAATCCTAGCGAAATACCAGTTTTTTCAATAAATGCCGCCATAAAAAGCGTTGAAGACCTAAATACTTATGAACGTAATATTGCCACTAGTATTTGTTATGCTCTTGAATCAAAATCAAAAAATTTTAAAACTACGGATTATCTTGGAACTCGCTTTATTTTTGAGACTAAGCAAAAAGTTTGTGATGTCCAAGGACCCTCAACAAATATTAATACGGCACTAACTTTACTTACTGATGGTACTTTTCATTATAATACCACTGCTTTAAATTTTAATGATTTTTCGCAAACAGATACATCAGGTTACTTATCTCAGGTCTGTACTAAAATTAAAAATAATGAAGCAATTTCAAATACGACGACAGTAAATGGCCTTACAGTACAAGTTACATTTTTTAAAAATAATCTTGATGGTTATATGGTTCAATATTTTACAAAGCTTGCAAGTGGAGTGGCCCAAATGACAAGTGCAGAAACATTTAAAATTCGAACACAATTGACCTATACTCTGGGTAATATTATGGGAATGGATGAATACTATTCTAAACAAACGATTTGTAGTAGTAATCCCAAGCTAGTGACAACTGAAGAACAGACTTTTATCAGTCGTTAAGCAACCTGTTTTTTTGAAGTAATTGGAAAAAAATCTAGCCATTCTACAGGATCATCCTGCTTTAATCTTAAACACATTTCAGGGCTCCAGTGAGGCTTTTTAGGTTTGCGTATAAGTTTTAGGCCAGCGTCCTTAAGTGATTTTGAGCCTTTTGCAGAATTACAAGTTTTACAACATGTAACTACGTTTTCCCATGTGGTACTGCCATTTTGAGAGACGGGAATAATATGATCAAATGTTAATTCATTTGCAGGTAGTTTTATAAAGCAGTACTGACATTCAAATTGATCACGAAAAAAAACATTAATTCTTGAAAACTTCACTGTTCGAGACAATTTATGTGTTTTATAAAGTCTTAAAATTTTCGGTAATCTAAATGTTTTGGAGATAGTTCGAATGGGAAAATTGCTGTATTCATCTACAAGCTCTGCACGATCAGCGAGGTAAAGAATCATGGCCTTTTGCCAACTTATTATTTTAACTGGAAAATAGTTGCAATCTAAAAGCAACGTCCTCATCTTTAGTATTATAGCACATTTTTTAGTTTTATTTTTTAAGAAGCAAACTTGTCCAATTGACAATAAAACAGACTATCGTTATGTTCTATCAATGTTTTTTTTAAAGCTACTTTTTCTCGTCATTTCAATCTCTTATTCTAAGGATAAGCACTTGCTTTATCAAAAAGTTGATAAAGGCTCTGAATCACAATTTAACCCTATCTCTTACTATTTTAATGGAGCATTTGATACAATTCAAAACCCAACTTATTTTTCACAAGTCGATTATTTTAAAAAACATAAAGTAGTTTGGGATCGAGTAAGCAATCCTTTTTGGGGAATACGAAAAGGGGGAGGACTAAAGGTTTTGTTGCTTGATGAATTTGTGCCTTTTGCAAAAAGGGCCATTCCAAATTATACATTACATTTAATTGGTGGAGGCTACGATTATAGAAGGTTGTCAGAGTGGTTTGATGAAAATGATTATTCTCATCCCTACATCTGGGCGTTCTTCCTGCAATACGCTGCTGCGTTTGGGAATGAAGCAATTGAATCGACCAATACAACTGATATCGGTCCTCACGATCATATTGCAGATCTTTATTTTTTTGATGTTATAGGTAAAATATTATTTCTTGATGAGAGAGTTGTTACATTTTTTCGAGATGATGTGCAATTAAAAGCATGGCCTTTTCAGCCTACATTTGATTTTCATCAACAACATATGATGAATTCTGCTACTAATTACATCCTCAGGCCTAATCTATTTAATTCTGATTGGCGCCCTTTCTTATTTACAGGTTTGCAAATTATGGGTGGTGTTTCTTATCTAAAAAATACCAAAGGACTAAGTATGGCCGCGGGAATGGCCCCAACTGATCCATTAAGAGGTAAGTCTAGATTTGTCACAGGGCTGTTTTGGGATGAAGAGGGTAGTCTTATGTCGTCTTTATTTATTAATGGATCAGAAGATCAAAGATTTAGATTTAATTTCTATCCTGGGGTTATTAAATTTAATTCAATATCTCCTGGCGTTTTTGTGGGCCTACAAAGAAATAACGATATTCAGTTAGGTATACAGGCACTAATTCCTGTTGGTGCAGGTTTAAGTTTTTGATTTTTTAGGATTGAATTCTTTTAAAATTGTGGGAACAATTGATTTTCTTACTAATTCTTCCAGTTCTAAAAGCTCATTCTCACCATATAATGTTATCGCTTCTCCATTATTTTCAAATCTTGCCGTGCGACCGACTCTGTGGATGTAGGATTCAAGATTTAGCGGTATGGAATAATTAATGACGTGAGTGAGGTGAGGAATATCGATTCCTCTTGATGCTACATCTGTAGCAATTAGAAAGCGTGTTGTTTTACTTTTTAAAGATTCAAGAGATTTATGACGTTGATGAGAAGTCATATCTCCTTCGAGGACACTGGCCGGATAGTTATCTTCCTTAAGGTTAGTACAAAGCAATCGTGCTTCATCTTTTGTGTTTGTAAAAATCAAAGCGGCTTTTATTTTTTTATGTTTCATTAAAAATTTTAGAAAAGAATATTTGAGAGAAGATTTAATAGGACAAAAAACTTCATTAATAATTGCTTTTGGTTTTAATTCATTAAGTTTTAATATTTTTCCTTTCCCAAGAAATTCTTTTATAAGAATTTTAACTTCATCGTTAATTGTAGCCGAAAATAATAGTGTTTGTTTTCTATTTGGTGTTGCTTCCATTATTTTTTCAATTTGAGGAAGAAATCCTAAATCCATGAGTTGATCTGCTTCATCTAAGACAAGATATTCTACTCCAGATAAATCAATTGTGTTTTTAATGATATGATCCTGTAATCTACCAGGGCATGCTACTATTAAATGAAAACCTTTTTTTATGTCTCTTACTTGTTCGTCAAAGCTTGTTCCTCCATAGATGGAGAGTGAGAGAATATTTGTATAACGGGCCAACTTTTTAGCCACTTTTATGGTTTGATCGGTAAGCTCTTTAGTAGGTGAGATAACAAGAACTCTAATTGGTCTTTTGGGTAATCCCTGAATTTTTTCAATAAGTGGGAGGAGAAAGGCCATCGTTTTACCAGAGCCTGTTTCTGATGCTGCAATTAAATTATCACCATTCATGATTAAGGGAATACTGAGATTTTGAACTTCTGTAAAAGTTGTAATCTTGCTATCTGTAAGTGCTTTTTGAATTTCAGTTGAAAAAAAATCTGGTGATATACTCATTTGTCCTTTTATTTTAAATGTGTGATCTTGAAACAATTATGAATTTTTGGATCACGAAAATCTTGGGGGATACTTTGTGAGCTTATATCAGTAACACTGGCCAATGTATGAATAATTGGATCTAGCTTGAATTTTCTTTTATTGTTAGAAAAGTAGAGTGTTCCATTTGGAGTTAAAATATGCAGGCATTGTTTAATTAAGCTAACGTGATCTTTTTCAATTTCAAAATCTTCAGCCAGTTTTTTTGAATTAGAAAAAGTAGGTGGGTCAAGGAAGATAATATCAAATTTTGTATTTGCTTTATCTAAATAATCCATCGCACTTTGAACAATAAAATTATGTTCTTTGAGTGAAATATTATTATTTGTAAAATTTCGACGGGCCCATTCTTGATAGGTATGTGACATATCAACACTTGTCACGTGAGTTGCTCCGCCAAGTGCGGCCATAACACTAACTGATCCAGTATAAGAGAAAAGATTAAGTACTTTTTTCCCTTGAGACTCTTTAAATATAATTTGTCGCATCGGACGATGATCTAAAAATAGGCCTGTATCAAGATAATCATAGAGATTAACTAAAAACTTTGCCTGATGTTCATTTACGCTAATGAATTCATTTTTTTCATCAAGTTTTTCATATTGACCATCTTTTTGGCGCAATCTCAACTTTATTATCAGATTTGCTTCAGGAATATTTAAAACATTTTTAACAGCAGCAAGAGCATAATTAAAATGTTCGGGCTTTTCAGCATCAATTTCGTCGTCACCTTTGTGGTAAACAACTACATAAGGGCCATAAACATCAATGAGGAATGGAAATTCGGGAATATCCTTTTCATAAATACGATAGGCTTCAATATTCTCTCGTTTTGCCCACTTTAAGCGATGTTTGTAATTTTTTTTTAATCTATTTTGAATAATTTTTTGATCGGCCATTTTTTTTCTCTAGTTTGATTACATCTTCTAAACTTTGATTGTGAAAGCGAATACAGAATTCACCTAGCTTTAGTGTAATGTCAGCATTAATTTTTTTGTTAATTCCAAAAGTTTCAAAAGCAAATTGCGGGTATCTGTTGACAACTTTTTGAAGTGGCTCACGTGTGACAAATTCAACATGCTCAAGCCCTGTTTTATATGTAAATGTATTTTTTGGTTGAGGGAGCTCAATTAATGAAATACTTCTATCTTTAAACACAATAGGATCTGTTAATTTAAATGTACAAATCAATCTTCCGTTCACCATTGACTCTACTAGAAGTTCACCAAATTGTAAGAGTTCTTCTCTTTTAGTTTTATATTCGGCTAAAGTACTTACTCGATAACAGATATGATCACATACTAATTTTTCAATAATATCTAATTCAATATCATTTAGCATTGTGAAGATTTTATCTAGAAAAAGTTGATAGTCACCAATACATTCTTCTAAATTATTCATTTGTAATCCGAGTTTTTATAAAAAGTTACTGTAGGATTTTTTTCTAAAGCTAACTTTAGGTCCCATTCTGATCTTACAGAAAAACAAATTCTTTTTTTATTATCATAAACAATATTACTGGCATTGTGAGAGATGAAATTTGGAATGTCTTTTTCATTTGCAAATTTTAACCATCTTATACCTGTAAAAGAATAACCTTCATAATCAGCATTTACATTATACTCATCTTCTAAACGATATTTTACAACTTCAAACTGTAGAGCTCCTACAGCACCTAAGATTTTTTCTGATGTAGTATGTCTTACGAAAAGCTGAACTGTACCTTCTTCAGATAATTGTTGAAGTCCTTTCTCTAATTGTTTTGCTTTCATTGGGTCTTTTAAAACGACTTTGTTAAATATTTCAGGGGCAAAACTAGGAATTCCTGTATAAGTATATTTTGATTTTTCAGTAAACGTATCACCAATTTGAAATTTTCCAGTGTCATGTAATCCAATAATATCACCAGGGAATGCTTCTTCAGTTATTTCTCTATCTTGTGCTTGAAACATTACAGGTGCTGCTATTTTTAATTCTTTTTCTGAACGTACATGAAATATTTTTTGATTACGAACAAATTTTCCAGAGCAAACTCTTAAAAAAGCTATTCTGTCTCGATGCTTTTTGTCCATATTGGCCTGGATTTTAAAAATAAAACCACTAAATTCTTCATCTATATTTGGAGCAATCATTTTTACGGGAGAATTTATTTCGTAGGGATATAGTCTGACTTCTCTTGATTTTGGTCCTGGCGATAAGGCCGCAATCATATCGAGCGTTTCTTTAACTCCAAAATTATTTAAAGCAGATCCAAAAAAGACGGGAGTTTGAATTCCTGCTAAAAATTCTTCCTCACTAAAATATCCCACTAGAGACTGCACAATTTCTAATTCTTCTTTGAGAATATCTAAGAGTTGTCCCCCTATAAAATCTTTTACTTTTTGATCATCTAAATTTGAGGCCTCGATAATAATGGGGTTAAAAGGATCTTTAGCATTTTTAAAACTCATGATTTGTTTTGATCTCAAATCGTAAACACCTTTGAAATCTACACCCGAACCAATAGGCCATGTCATTGGGACACATTGAATATTTAAAATTTGCTCCACATTTTCAATCAATGCGAATGGATCCATGGCCTCACGGTCATACTTATTCATAAACGTAATTATAGGAGTGTCCCTCATTCGACACACTTCCATTAATTTTATTGTTTGTGCTTCAACTCCCTTTGCTGAGTCAATCATCATAAGAACAGATTCAACGGCCGTAAGTGTTCGATAAGTATCTTCAGAAAAATCTTTATGTCCGGGAGTATCCAAGAGATGCATGGCCTTATCTGAATACGGAAAACTCATTACAGAAGAACTTATAGAAATCCCTCGTTCTTTTTCTAATTCCATCCAGTCAGATTTTGCATAATTACCATCTTTAGCTTTTACCTTTCCAGTTTCTCTAATGACTTGTCCAAACCATAAGAGCTTTTCCGTCATTGTTGTTTTACCGGCATCTGGATGCGAAATAATGGCAAAGGTTCTCCGAGGAGAGGCATTTTGATTTGAAAGCATAAGCACAATTTCCTGATTTTTTTGATTAGGTAAGTATTAAAATTAGCACATTAGGTAAGCGTTGAGGAGCAAAATATTCTGCATTATATTACTCGGTCATTATTAGTGCAACTAGCTATTAAATAAGTCCTTAAAAGTCCGAATAGTAGAGAAATTGTTTATATTAAAAATAGGATTACACCATGAATTTCAAAACCATTTTATTGAGCACGTTAGTATTTTATCAAATTAATGCTGAAGCCAGACTCTTTCAAATATTACATACAAATGACACTCATTCATTTCTTGATAGTTCTACTCATGACAAAAATCGAGGCGGAGTTGCTAGGCTTAAAAGCTTAATTGATTTTTATAAAGAGAAAATGAAAGCAGAGGGAGTCTCAACACTTTCGCTTGATGCTGGGGATTTTACTGAAGGAAACCTTTATTATATGGCCGACGCTGGTAAAAAATCTTTTAACGTTCAAAATAATATTGGCTACGATGTTGTTACAATGGGGAACCACGATTATTTAATGGGAGCCAAAGATCTCGATGATATCTTAGGTGAAATGGATCTCAATTTTTCTCTATTAGCTGCCAACGTCACAGTCAATTCTCATTATAAAAATATTCAAGATGCCATCCAACCATATAAAGAATTTACAATTGATGGAGTTAAATTTGGTATTTTAGGGCTAACTACCAATGAAATATTTTATAATTGGCGATTTAATGCAGGTAAAATTTCTAATCCTATCAAGAGTGGACTTTACTATGAAGATATTTTAAGAAAGAGAAATAACGATGTTATTATAGGATTAACTCATATTGGTTATTTAAAAGATATGCAACTTGGACTTAAATCAAGTGAACTAGATTTAATTATAGGAGGGCATTCTCATACTTCACTCTTTAAACCTATCTATGTAAAAAATAAGAATAAAAAATTAGTTCCGATTGTTCAAGCAGGTCAGCATACCGAATATTTAGGAAGAATTATAATTGATGTTGTTAAAAACCAACCAATTAAAATTGTAAGTTATGAACTAGTTCCAGTTAAATATGAGGCTAAAGATGAAGTTCTTAATTCAATAGTAGAAGATGCCAATAATGATTTAGCACAACTTTATGGGAAAGAATGGCTTGAAACAGAAGTTGGATTTTCTGATCTTAAGGCCAATGATAAAGAAGGTGATAAAAAATGGGCCTATTTTATTACTGATACTATGAAAGAAAAGGTAAACGCCGACATTGCAATACATACTCCTGCAATGAACGGAGATGATTTCCCAATTGGAAAAATTACCAGAAAAGATATTATTAATTCAATGCCAAGAGTATTTGATTTAGAAGATAAGTTTGGATGGTCTATCTATACTACAAAAATTAAAGGTGTATGGTTGCAATTAGCATTTGAGGCCCTCTCTCGATTTGGGCAACCGTTAACATTCTCTGGGATAACCATGGAGTATGTTAAAACACCAATTGGAATAAAAATCAGACATGTGCTTGTAAATGGAAAAAAGATAAATCCATTTAAAAGCTATACTGTTGCCTTTACCGAAGGTGTAGTTCGTGGTGCCCAAGGTGTGAGTAAATATACTACTGCTATTTTACGTCATCCTAAAAAAACAAAATTTCGTATTTGGGAAACGATGGAAGAAAAGCTTTTGACAGAAAAACATAGTATGGGAATACATAAACTTTCTGACGAAAATCGAGTCTTCTACCGCCCTGAGCTTGAACTACCAATTACTGATTAGTATGGGCATCAACGATTTTTTTACAAACATCTGACACTTTCATTTGCGATAATTGAATAGGGTCAATTATATTTTTATAAAGTGTAGGTAGTTTCGTTAGATTTTCCATAAATACTAGGTTTTTATTTGCATCAACCTCATCAACCTTTTTAATGGGAGTAAAATGTGGCGCAGATATTAAGACTTCAGGGTGTTCATTAATTAATAAATGAACTCCTTTGACAATTTCTACAAAATGGTCAAGTTCGGCCTTTGAATAACTTTCGGTAGGTTCAAACATTAATCCATAAATTTCAGGAAATGCAACAGTTGGTGCATGCAAACCAAAATCTAGAAATAATTTTCCAATTTTTGCCATTGTTTGAGCTTTCGGTGTACCAGCTGCTTCAATTCTAGAAAAATTATCTTTTGAAATTGTTAAAATAAATTCGTGCATACGAGTAACGTTGTCACAGTTTTCTGGCAAAGTTGGAAAGAGTGGTTTTAATTTTTCTAATAAATATCGCGCTGATAAAACAGCAGTGGCCGACATTAATTGAGTGCCTTTACCTCCTAGGGCCTTGAGATAAGCATAAGCACGAACTTTATGAGCAAAATTTCCAAAATGGCGATGGAATGACCCAATAGATTTTGGAGATTTTACTATATTATAAAAATTATTTTTAAGATTAACTTGGATACCCGGAAGATAATCAACTAGTTTTTGAGAAACAGCAACAATACCGTCACCAGGTCCACCTCCACCGTGAGGAATGGCCCAGGTTTTATGAAGATTATTGTGAACAGCATCGACTCCTAATTTATTAAGATCAATCCAGCCCGCAATGGCATTCATATTAGCGCCATCCATATAAACAAGTCCGCCAACTTCGTGAATAATATCGGCCATATTTTTAAATTCATTTTCAAAAATTCCAGAAGTATTGGGATTAGTTACCATTACTCCAGCAATTTTTTTACCATATTTTACAACTTCATTTTTTAAAAAATCTATATCAATCTGACCTTTGGAGTTTGCCTCGACAATAACTCTTTCGTACCCGGCCATTGCTGCAGTTGCTGGATTTGTTCCATGTGCAGATCTTGGAATAAGAATAATTTTTCTCAAATCAGCTTCACCGTGATCTCGGTGGTAGGCCTGAAATAATTTCAAACCAACTAATTCTCCTTGTGCACCGGCCACTGGTTGAGTCGTAACTGCCGCTAATCCAGTAATAGATTTAAATATTTCTTGTATTTCAAATAGTACTTTTAAAGATCCTTGAACATCAGCTACAGGGGATTGAGGGTGAACGTCTGTAAAACCCATTAAAGATGCAGCATAATCATTGATATAAGGATTATATTTCATTGTACAAGAACCCAATGGATAAATATTATCATCGGGTGAAACGTTTAGATCCGCTAAATTTTTATAGAATGTTTTAAGTTCTTCAAGTTCAAAATTTGGAAGTCCAACAGGAGTTGCTCGTAAAAAAGTTGAAGGTATTTCTGGAATAAAGTCATCATTTTCTAGATATTCAAAATTATCTTTGAAGAAGTTTTCAAGTTTTTCTAAATCTTCATCAGTATGAACATCAAAGAATGAAAGTAATAATAAATTTCTTCCGTCATTAATTCGATGAGAGACATCAATCCCAATTTGTAATCCAGCGAGATGAGCAATATTTTGTAATTCTGAAATTTTTATCGGCATTTCTAAAACAAATTCATTATAAAATGGAGTTGAATCAAATGCTAGTTTTACACCTTTGAATTGGGTAAGGGTTTGAGACATTTGTAAAGCATAGTCTCGTGCGATGAGTGCGCTCTCTTTCATACCTTCTTCACCGCGGGCCAAAATTGAAGCACCTGCAATACTTGCTATAAATGATTGATTTGAACAAATATTTGAAGTCGCTTTTTCTCGTCGAATATGTTGCTCTCTAGTAGAAAGAACCATACATAGACACTCTTTTCCATCTTTATCTTTTGCCTTTCCAATAAATCTTCCGGCCGTAGAGCGAATATCTAATTTATTTTTTTCATTATAACGAATTCCAAAAATTCCAAGTCCTGGACCTCCAAAATTTGGAGCTATTGCAAGATGTTGACCTTCGCCAACAATCATATGAGCTCCTTGTTCCTTACTACCATAAAGGATTGGAGGAATTAATCCTTCAGTTGCAATTAACATAGGGTCAATAAGCGCAATTGATTGCAAATTATATTCATAGGCCATATCTGTAAATGTATGGACATCTTCTAGATTTCCAAAATTGTTCACTTGAGGAAAAACTAAACAAGCAATACTTTTTCCATGTAGATCTATTAATTTTTGGCAAGCCTCTATATCAGTTATACCAGATTTTTTATCAACTGGAATTGTTACAATTTTAAGGGGAGTTTCTAAGCTTAATGTTTGTAAAACTTCTAAATCACCTGGATAAATGGCCTCACTTACTAAAGCTACATTTGTATTTTTTACAATTCGTAGTGCTGTTTGTATTGCTTCAAAAAGAGTTGTAGAACGATCATAAAAAGAAGCATTAATGGCCTCAAATCCTGTCAACATAGAAATTGCAGAAGAGTAAACCCAAAGAGTTTGTAGCGTGCCTTGTGATCGTTCAGGTTGGTAAGGTGTATAGGCGGTTGTTAATCCTCGTAGTGAACAAACATAGGGCACTATCTCATTTACTTTAAAGTTTTTGAGTCCATCACCAATAAATGAAGTTTTAACCTTATTCATGTTGGCTACTTCTTCTAGATGACTTACTAAAGCATTATATTCTAACTCTTCAGTTACAAATGGAGCTCTTTCAAACTGAACATCTTTTGGAATATGGGCATATAAATCTTTTAATTCTTTCAGATGAAGTGTTTCCAACATTTCTTTCTGATCAGTTTCAGAAGCTGGGATATAGTATTTTGTTAGTTCACGCTTTAAAGTTTTAGGATCGTAAGGCAAATTCATTGTCAAACCTCATTAATTTCTTGTTTCGAAAAATATAGGGCCTATAATAGCGAAAAATGAAGCCATTAATAAAGTTAAATATTCAAATTTTTGAGAAAGAAAATTGGCCAGCATATTTGGTTGCTTTTATAGCTCAAAATAATCCCTTGATTAACATCACTTCAGAGATGACTGAGACTGACTATTTAATTTTCAAAAATGGTCAATTGCATTTTATGTCAAAGTCTTTAGGCGATATGAGCTTTGATTTTTCCGCTGACTTACACTATCACCAACATCAGCACTATGCGCTCTCCCGTGAACCACTTGCTAAAGCTCTAGGAATAGTAGGTCATCATCAGAAACTAATTTGGGATGCAACTTGTGGAACGGCCAAAGATTCTCTATTAATTTCTCATTTTGGTGCAAAACTCTTGGCCTTTGAAAGACACCCGGCCGTTTACTTATTACTTACTGACGCAAAAAAAAGATCAGCTGTAAATTTTGATATTATTTTCGCAGATGTATCTAAAATGGAAATTTCCTCCGAAAGACCTGCAGTTATTTATTATGATCCAATGTATCCTGAAAAAAAGAAGTCGGCACTGGCCAGAAAAGAAATGAGAATTTTTAAAGAAATTGTGGGAGATGATCCTGACAGTCCTGAATTTTTAGAATGGGCACTAACTGTAGCAACAGAGAGAGTTGTGGTTAAACGGGCGCTACATGCCAAACCTATTAGAGAAAATCCAAGCGCAAGTTATAAAGGCAAAAGTACACGTTATGATATGTATAAAATTTTTAAATAGCTCGAATAATGGGCACATTTAGAGTCTGCTAAATGTTCTATCTTATCGAAAACATAAAGAATAGATAAAGATTGTTGAGTATTTATTGAATATGCCGATAATTGAATTATGGAATATCGTTTGTCAAAAAATAAAACGGAAATCGTGAAAACCTTAGCAGATAATCTAACTGCAGGTTGCTCATTAACTGTCTGGCAAAAACAGAGCGATGGTAGCAGAAGCTTTCTACAAGAAATGACTTTCGAAACACTCTACGCCGATGAAGGTGTTTTTACTCTTCATGAAAACCAGAAAAATTTTAACTCTCTAGACCCAAAAAAGGAAGTTTACTTCTTGTTGGCCGGTCATAACTGTACTTTTAAAACTAAAATGGCAATTGATCAAAAAGAATTCTTAACTTTGCAAATTCCTAGATCTGTCAGATTACAGGAGTTGCGTGTACATGAAAGGAAATATTTTCAATTGGAAGATAAAAAGCTGGCAGAAGTAATTTTTGTTATTAAAAATTCTGATAATAAAATTTCTCTTACCTGTCCAGTTCTTAACTTCTCTGAGAGCGGAGTTTGTATTGTTGTGTCGAAAGAAACTATAAGTAATATAGATTTTACTGCTGATGTACTTCTAAAAATGTCAAATAATTTTCAAAAAGCGGTAATATTAAACGCCCGAATTTTTATAAAAAAGAATTTAAACAATGATGAATTATATGCTCTCGGAATTAAATTATAAACATTGATAAAATTATTGTTAAAACTCAAGATTAACTATAGCAATAAAATTCTTGTCTAAATTGTCTGTTAAAGATATGCTTTTTAGACATGAAAATGATTGATTTATCACACCTAAATACTGACCAAACATTTTCAATTCTTGTTATTGATGATGTTACATCTATTCGAATAACTTTAATTGAAGATATTCGCAACTTAGGTTTTTCTGGCAAAGTGCTTGAAGCCGATACACTCGCTAGTTCCCTTGAAATTTTAAATAACTCATCATTTAATTTAGTTTTCTGTGATAGAAATTTACCAGATGGAAGTGGTATTAATTTTTTATTAGCACTTCGAGGTCATTCCAAATTATCCGCTGTTCCGCTCATAATGTGTACTACCGTTTCCGAACTTGCATTAATTACTTATGCAATTTCAATTGGAGCTAATGAATATATTACGAAGCCATGGACTAAAGAAATATTATTAAAAAAGATATTAGCAGTACTATGACATATAAATATCTCTTACTTTGTCCTTTACCTTTAGAAGTTGATGCAATTATTTTTAGATTAAAAGAACTAAAACATATCTGTACTATAGAACAAGTTGGACCTCTTCGAGTTTATCATTTTAGTGAATTAAATTTGATATTGTCCCTTGCCGGACATGGCAAAACACAATTTGGTATTCAAACTCAATTTCTTCTTAATCATTATCCTAAAGTAAATGCAGTTTTCTGCGCAGGTAGTGCTGGTGGTATTGATCCTAACGTTTCAATTTTTGATTTAGTAATTGCTGAAAAAACTATTGAACATGATTTTAAAATACGTTTTTTTAAAAGGCCTCTGCCGGAATTCAATGGAGCTCCTAAGTTTCTTCTTAAAATTAAAGAACTAATTAATAATGATAATTCTTACAAAACACATATTGGAATTATTGCCAGCGGGGATGAGGATATTATTGATCAAGAACGCTCCATTGAGTTACTTAAACAAACAGGAGCTATGGCCGTTGCATGGGAAGGAGCAGGAGGCGCTAGGGCCTGTAAATTTAATTCGATCCCATTTCTGGAAATACGGGGAATAACGGATATTGCAAGTAACTCTATTCCAATTAATTTTAACGAAAATTTAAAAATTGTAATGAGTAGAATTATTGATCTGGTTGTAAAAGTAATAAATTAAATTAGCCTCCAGAACGTTTTGTTTTAAATCCCATCTTAGTTAAAAAACTTTCAACTTTTTCTCGATGATCACCTTGGAGTTCAATTTGATCTTTAAATGCACCACCAGTGCCAAGAGTATTTTTTAACTTTTTAGTGAGTTCTGTAAAATAGGGTGGGTTAAATGGTAGTTGATGAATTACTGTTACTAATTTCCCACCTCTTTGGTTTTTTTCTAATTTAATCTTTAAAGTGATTTTTGTAGGATCGATAGTTACATAGTTTTGAGGAGAATCTAGACATTCACAAGGATCTTCTCCACAACTTTTGCAAAGTTTGAGGTGGCTACCATCACTTGAATAGACAAGTCTGGCCTCGTTACCAGTTTTTTTTTGTTTCATTTTGAGTGTCTTTTGATTATCATTCTATAGTTGATTTTATAAGGAAAAAGGGTTTATGGCAAAAAAATTTGATGTTTATGGTTTAGGTAATGCTTTAGTTGATATGGAATTTGAAATTACAGATGATTTCTTAAAAAAAGCCAATATTGAAAAGGGTTTGATGACTCTAGTTGATGAAAATAGACAAAATGAAATTATCCATCAATTTCATGGTATTCAACATAGACGTTCATGTGGTGGATCTGCCGCAAACACGATGATTGCTATTTCTCAATTTGGTGGAAAAAGTTTTTACTCTTGTAAAGTAGCTAGTGATGAAACGGGGGATTTTTACTTTAAAGACTTAATGGAAAATGGTGTTGAAACAAATTTGTCATCTGGAAAACTTGAGCCTGGTATAACAGGTAAGTGCATTGTTATGGTAACACCAGATGCAGATAGAACAATGAATACTTTTTTAGGTATTACATCAAATTTTTCTACCAAAGAATTAGTTGAAGACCATTTAAAAAATTCTGAATGGGTTTATATAGAAGGTTATTTAGTTGCTTCTCCAACAGGAAAAGAAGCTGCCGTAAAAGCTAAAAAATTAGCTAATACCCATAATGTGAAAACGGCCTTAACGTTTTCTGATGTAAATATGGTTAACTTCTTTGGTCCAGGTCTTGCCGAGATGATTGGAGATGGAGTCGATTTACTTTTCTGTAATGAGGCAGAAGCATTTGCCTATACTAAAAAAACCAATATAGAAGATGTAAGTACTGAACTGAAAAAAATTGCAAAAACTTTTGCGGTTACATTAGGTGCTCGTGGAGCTTTTATTTTTGATGGGGCGAAAGATATTCACGTAGTAACTATGCCTGTTGAAGCAGTTGATACTAATGGTGCTGGCGATTTATTTGCTGGAGCGTTTTTGTATGCAATAAATAATGGTTTATCTTATGCTGAAGCAGGAAAGCTTGGTTGTCTTTCTTCATCGACTTTAGTTACTCAGTTTGGTGCACGCTTGCAACTTAATCAAACATTAAAAATTAAATCTCAATTATTAAAATAAGGATCTCAAATGTCTCGAACTAGTTTGAAAAAAATTTTTGAAGAATCTCTAATCGATACTGAGGTAACCATAAAAGGTTGGATACGCTCTGTCCGTAACTCTAAAAAGTTTTCTTTTATCGTCTTAAATGATGGTTCCTCTCAAGAATCATTACAAATTATAGTTGATGCTATCTTACCTAATTATGCTGAGATTGCGGCACTCCTGGCCGGTAGTGCTGTTTCAATTACAGGACTTTTAGTCAAATCTGGTGGTAAAAGTCAGACTGTCGAAATGCAAGCTAAGTCTGTTGAGATTATTTCGGCCGTCGATGAAAGTTATCCATTACAAAAGAAAGCGACATCATTGGAGTTCTTAAGAGAACAAGCACATTTACGAATTAGAACGAATACGTTTGGCGCTATTATGCGAGTTCGCCATCACTTAGCTATGGCCACTCATAAATTTTTTTCCGATCGTGGTTTCTTTTATCTACATTCACCCATTATTTCAGGAATAGATGCTGAAGGTGCAGGTGAAATGTTTCATGTTACTTCATCAATTAAAGATTATTTTGGTAAAGAAACTTATCTTTGTGTCACTGGCCAATTAGAAGGTGAGTGTTATGCCATGGGGCTTGGTTCTGTTTATACTTTTGGTCCTACATTTAGATCTGAAAATTCAAATACTACTCGACATTTATCAGAATTTTGGATGATAGAACCTGAAGTTGCCTTTGCAGATCTTGATGAAGTTGCAGATTTAGCTACAGACTATATTAAATTTTTGATTAGCTATTCATTAGAACATGCTGCTAAAGAATTAGAGTTTTTAATGTCTCGTGAAGATGCAACTGTTGGTATTGATCATTTAGATGTTTTAAAACATGTAAGGGATTCTAAATTTGCTCGAATTACTTATACAGAAGCTATAGAGATTTTATCAAAGATTGATCCAGCAGTAAAAACATTTGAGTACCCAACTGCTTGGGGAAATGAGTTACAAACAGAACACGAAAGATTTCTCGCTGAAGAGCACTTTAAAATGCCTGTTATAGTCACTGATTATCCAAAACAATTTAAAGCATTTTATATGAAACAAAATCTAGATGGAAAAACAGTAAGAGCAATGGATATTTTAGTTCCAGGGATTGGTGAAATTATTGGTGGATCTCAACGTGAAGACGATTTATTAAAACTTCAAACACGTATGAGTGAAATGAAAATGAGTGAGGAGCCATTGTGGTGGTATATGGATCTTAGACGATTTGGTTCAGTTCCACATGCTGGTTTTGGCTTAGGTTTCGAGAGAGCTCTTATGTATATAACAGGAATGAATAATATTCGAGACGTTATTCCATTCCCTAGAACTCCAAATAATTGTGATTTTTAATTTAATTATACGATCAGGCTTTGAGTCTCATTAACTATGTGCTCAAAGCTTTCAGGAAAACGATAAGTACTTGGTGCATCTGATTCTTTACCTAAATATTGAGCAGCACTGTAATTTCTCCGTGCTCCTAAATCAGTGAGCATTTCAAACTGCTCAACCAGTATATTTAGTTTTAATACTTTTCCAATATCGCCATTTTTTGTTTTTATGAATTGACCTTCTTTTGGAAGATGTTTTCTTTTGTCGGTATAAACTTCGTCTTCATATTTTATACAACATTTTATTTGTCCACAGACACCATTTAGCTTACTTGGTATTAACGCTAAGTTTTGATTTTTTGCCATTTTTATAGAAACATTTCCATAGTTTTTTAAGAAAGTAGAACAGCAAGTCTGCATTCCACAGGCACCGACTGAACCAAGTGCTGCCGCTCGATCACGAACAGAAATTTGTCTTAGTTCAATTCTCATTTTTAAATCGTAAACAAGATCTTTTACAAGTTCTCTGAAGTCTACTCTTGCAGGAGCATTAAAATAAAAAACGGCCTTTTTTCCAAATTGTGTAAATTCAATATGGGTTAAAATCATATCAAGTCTGTATTTATCTATAAGTCTAATCGCAATAACTTCTGCGCGTTTTTCTGAAGCACGAAATTCTTTTTGAGTTTGTATATCTTCATCGCTGGCAATTTTAGAAATTGATCTCACTGGTAACATGGATTTATTAAAGATAATATCATACGGCATAGAGTTGATATAACCGACAGTCATACCGCGATCACTCATTGCTACTACTTTTTGACCGTAAGCAAATTTTCTCTTACCTGTTAAAAAAGGAAAAGAGCGTGCATTCCCAGGAAATCGAACTCGTATCATAGTGACTTTATCACCGTCTTTAAAACGAGTATCTTCTTTGGGTGTCTCATTCTCTGTCTCTTCCTCGGTATAAGGAAGGTCATTTTCAGTATTTATATCTAACATAGAGGCCTTATTTGTATTTCAGTTAAACATGATAATGATCAAGAAAATTTAATCTGTCTATGCTCAAGGCAAAATAAGCGCAATGCGCGATGCTTGAGAGTTGTTAAATTCTGCATACTTTTCATTATTTTTTAGCGAACTTAGTAATTCTGAAATTTGTTTATAGTTAGGATCTTTTAATAATATATTATCTACAAGGTCATTTAAAAAAATTGCTTCACCGTCGTCATGGGATTTAATTTCATGAATAATCCTTGTTGGATTTTCAAAATTAGTAAATTGAGTAGAAGACTTATGGTCCTTTGAAGAATCAATTTGAAGTGCAATACTTCTGCTTTCTATGGTCGGTAAAAGAGATTGCTGATCTTTTAGAAATAAAAAAATAGTTAATTCTTTGGGAGAATCTTCAAAAGTTTTCAATAATTTATTTGAAATAATATCAGAAATTCGATGTGCATCATGAATAAATACAAATTTATTCTTTAATACAAGCGGTCGATATTGAATAAAAGATTGAAATTTGCTCCATTGTTGACCATCAACTTTATAATCTTTTTCATCTTCAGCTCTCTTGATTACTAAGACATCTGGGTGATCGTCTTTTACGGTAGTGAGTTGAGATAAAAATTCTTTTGACCAATCATCTGGATTAATTTTATTTGAGTCGTAATGTAAAATATATACACTTGCGAGGCGTTTGTCGTCATAGCGTTTTTTCAAGACTGACTTTAATTGAAAATTAATATTCTTCATTCTTATAAATAAGATTTTTGATAAAATTATTAATTTCTAGAGAGATGGTTTGGATATCTCGACTGGCATCAATCATTTTAATTCTCTTGGGAAATAAATCGAGAGCTATATCATAGCCTTCAATTAATTTTTTATAAAAGATTTCACCTTTAGATTCAAAATAATCCTTAGCACTATTTCGAACGTGTTGCCTTTCAATCGATGTCGCCACGTCTATGTATAAATAGAAAGTAAGATGGGGGACTAGGTTAAGCGGAAAAAGATTATGAATATCAAGGATAGATTGCACACCTAATCCTCTTGCATGTCCTTGATAGGCGATAGAGCTATCTAAATAGCGGTCATAGATAACAATTGTATTAGGGACACTAAGTTCTTTTAATGTAACTTCTGTCATTAATTGCGCTCGAGAAGAAGCAAACAGGTGTGCTTCTGCAAGTGGACTAATTTCGGCCTTTGTTTCCAGGATTGCTTGACGCAATTTTTCACCGAAAGCTGTGCCGCCTGGTTCACGTAAAATAATCACTCTGAAATTTTTATCTTCTAAGAATTTTTTAAGTTGAATAATTTGTGATGATTTGCCAGCTCCTTCTATCCCTTCAAAGGAAATTAAAAAAGATCCTGGAAAAGTTGGAGCACGGAATGAGTTTATTAATTCGGTAGTTATTTCTTTCATAGAAAAAATAATAGCAATATTTCTACCACCATTCAAGCCAAACTAATTTGAGCTTTCTTGATTGAAAAGTGCATCATCTGAAGGAGGTGGACCTGGGTCACCATTATCAAAAGTTTCTCGGGATACTTGTTCACGGACCGGATCTAATTCCATAGGGGCCGCATTATCGTAGTAATAATTAGGGTCTGAGCTTCCATTTTGGTTATCAACCACTCCTGGATTTGCCTCTCGAAACGACTTTTGTGGAGTTCTAAAACGAGGTTTTACAGGATTTAACTGTCTGTTTTGAAATTTACCTGCACTTCTAGGAGAACTATTCATATTAGACGTTGATTCGGTAGGAGTTAATTGTTCGCTATGTTCACCAACTGTTGAAACAGGAGTTTTACTAAAAGGTGATTGTAATGCAGATTTTATATTAAATAAAAAATACCCTATACCTATAAATGATAAAATAAATAACCACTTATAACTTGTCCCCATTATTTTCTTTTTTTGAATTTCTTTTGCATCTATCTTTTCATAGTCTAAATTAGCAGTTTGCCCTTTTTTTATATTTCCTAAATAGGCAAGTGAGGAAGTGGCATCTGTAATATTGTCAGTACTGCGATAATCTGCAGGGCCCTGTTTTAAATAATCTTCATCAGGTAGTCTTGGAAGTTCATCTTTTGGTTTTAGTTCACGTCTTTCAAAACCTGGAGTGGCAAATAGTTTTTGCCAAGTTTGTCCTGCATTAATAGAAACCATATCATTCATGATAATTTCTCTATTTTTAATAAAGTCATTCATTTGAGCTTTAGTAAATGGCCCTGATTTTTGTCCCTGTTGAAGGATGTGAAATATTTGTTCCACTGGCAGGATAGATTCTGAGAGAGGAGGATCAATAATTTGTAATTTTCTTCTCTGGAAGAGTGGGTGCTCAAATAATAATTGAAAAGAGTTCTGGTCAATATTTTTTACATATAGTAATTCGCAGCTAGTTTCATCTAGGTTTATATATTCTTTCAAATCGTAAAGAGAAATAAAACCTAAGCTTAAATTATTTTTTTGAATTTCAAAAATATGTTCACGTTTTGTAACCATATTTTCAATTTCAGTTTGTGAAAATAGATAGTCTTCCAATTCGTGAATTTTTAGTGAAGCATTCTGTTTCATATTAATCACCCCAATCTAGTTAACCTATCGGGATAAAAAAATAAAAATAAAGTGATTAGTATGGTGGCTTAAAAAAGGAAAGGCCGACTAAAGTCGGCCAGTATTTACTAAAATGAAATATCTACGTAAAGAGCGAGGTCAATATATTTAAAAGTATCTGCAATGACTTTGTCATCAGAACTAGTTGTAGCTACATTTCCAATTTCCGGAGTCAATGTAATTTTTGAAGTTAAGTTATAACCGGCCCCAATAAAATAGGCAATTTCATCTGAGTTTTGATGACTGCCTGCTTCTGTAGCTTTAAAGCTATCTCCATGAACATATCTAAATTGTAAGTATGGACTAAGATTATCCATTAGTTTTAAAGTAAAAGTTGCGTATGCTTCGTGACCAATTTGGGTATTTCTTGGGTTTGAAGATAATTTAGAAGTATAAAAAGTGAAATCGTCTTGTAAAGAAAAAGATAAATTATCCATTAACTGTAAACTAACTACGGGGATAAGTTCCATAGAATGTTCCCAAGTTGAAGCACTGATATTTTTTGTGTCGTTAAATAGATATTGAGTTAATAAGCTAGCAGTATTTTTTCCACTTCCACCTGGAATATTTCGTGAAAAAGAGGCAAAAACTCGAGAGTTACCATAAGTATTTGGAAAAGATTTTCGGTCATAAACTCGACGAGCTATACCAACATCCATTTTTAAACCGTTTTCTTTTTCAGTAAGTACATTTTCTAGAGTAAGGGTGAAGAGCGAGCGGTAATATCTGTTTGTGAATGAGGCATCTGGTCGATCTGAATATTTAAACTCTGCTAAGCTATTTAATTTGATATTTTTAAATGGTCTATAAGTCAAAATTGGCATTTGCATATGCTTAAAATCTTTTAACTTATTATCTGGGTCATGAACAACGTAATATTCACCATGATAAGCAAATTCAAATTTTTCTTTTATGTATTTAAGAGCTTCTTGTGTCTTAGATACTTCTTCTGCATTTAGATTTGCTACGGAGATAGCAATTGTTAATATCGCGATGATAAATTTAGAAAACATCTCAAATACTCCTTATTTGTTTAAAACGAGGTATTATTGTCATGTCTTTTACTCGGGATTACAATACTTTTTAGTTGGTTAGGTCCAAAAATCTTAACTGATGTAAGAACAAGTTATGAATTAGATGACAATTCAGTCTCCTTTTGTCATCCTTTTAAAATCATGTCTAAATTTCTATTTATTATTTTATTAAAATTTTTATCCTGCCTTCATATGTTTATTGTATTTATTTTCCGTGTCTTTTCCCACCCACGAAAAGAATTTGAAAATAAGAATTTTCATTCAATTGCTTGCCGATCATTTGCAAAAATAAATATTGTCGCAGATTTCTGTTTCGAAGTTTCTTCTGAAGGTGAGCTAGAACAGGTTAGACCCTTGATTCATTTTTATCTTGAACGAAAAAAGATTATCGAATTAATTTTTTCTTCGCCGTCAGTTGAATCAAAATGTATGGAATTACAAAAAATCTTTAGTACACAAGTTCGAATTTTAAGACTTCCTCTTCTGACTTCATTGTCATTACAAAAGTGGATAACTGCACCCATTATTATTTTTTGCCGATATGACTTTTTCCCAGACTTGTTAATTCTAAAATCTATGGGGAAAAAATTTGTATTGCTTTCTGGTGCTGTCAAAAAAAGATCTTGGTATAAAACACAAGTTTTTAAAATGTTTGATATTATTGTTGCGGCGACCTCGCACGAAGAAAAACAATTTTTAAAGTTAAATATAACGGCTAATTTATTTAATTATGATTTTCGCATAAAAAGAATTACTGAAAGATGGGAAAATGCACCAGCTCTTTTAAAACAGAAAACGCAGCTTAATTCCTATTTAGAATTTCTTAATAATGTACCCATGAATCAAAGGATTATTATGGGTAGTGCCTGGGAAAGTGATCTGCCTATCTTTAATAACCCTCACTTTATATCGGCAATAAAAGAATCACGAGTTCATATCCTGATTGTTCCTCATCAAGTAGGCGCTGAAAGTTTTAAAAAGATTTTTAATTATTTTGAACAAATTGGGCTTGATCAATTTGTAAATTATGTAGATGAGAATTCTCCAACAAAACCTATTTTAATTTTAAATATGAGCGGAGTCTTATGTGAACTATATAGTTTATTTGCTCATAGTTATATTGGTGGTGGTTATGAACGATCAATTCACTCGGTTTTTGAACCTTTCTTTAGTGGAAGTCGTGTCTATACGGGGTCCCAAATAGGCCGTTCAACAGAATATGACTTAGTGGCAGAAATCGCCCCAAATGAAATTCATGTACTCTTTCAAGCAGAACAATTTTATAATATTTACATGAACAATAAAGAATTAGTTTTAGATCATAATATTCGTGAATTATGGAGAAATGAAGCAAGTTCAAAAATTGAACAAATTGCAAATAAAATAGGTTCTCTTAATGTTAAATAAAAATATCGATTTTGCTCTCGTTGGACATAACTTTTTCTCATATTTGATGGGGATAGGACTTTGTGCAAAGAAAAAGAATGTTCTGATTTTAGATGATGATAGGTTTAATCATGGCAGTTTATTTACTGATTCATTGACCATTATAGACTTAGAAATATTAAAAAAATGGGGAGAAAAATACGATATTCCTCAGCTTAAAAAGATTGAAGAATATATAAAGTTTTCTCCAATCTCATTTTTTGTAGGTAAAACAGAAGTACTTCTAGGCGATAATCCATCTCGAAATTATAGGGAGTTATCAAGAAAATTTCCGCAATTCTTTTCACCAGATGATTTAAGTGATAGTTTTGATCAAGGTATCTTTCAAGTGGCCACTAGTTTAGCTGAATCTTTTTACACTGATCAAAATCTTATTAAAATATCTAAGCGATTAGAAAATCTTCAACACTTAGATGTAATTAAGAAGTTTGAAGATTTTTTTGCTTTGTTTTTTTTGAAAAATAAATGGGATATGCAGTCTCAGAGCGAATTAAATTCATTTGTTACTTTAGGGAGAGGTTTTTTTCATAACAGATTAAGTATCGATGGAAGTCTCTCTGAATTAATGCATTTGTTTTTTTCATTCTTATCTCCTCATTTCGAATTTGATCATGATCGCTTGGTAGCAGATCTATTGGTTCAATATCAATCCTTGGGTGGAGAGTTTAAAAAAATAAATTTAGCAGATTTAAAATTTCAAAAAGGAATACTTTCCAGTTTTCAGTTTGACAGCTTTGAGGGAATTATTAACCCCAGTCATTTAATGTTTATTGGTGGAGAACCAACTGGTCTTCCTGTTTTACTGAAAGAAAAAGGAACAGCTTTTAATTCACTCGAAGTTAAAATGCAACTTTCATCTATAGTCCCATTAAATTTAAGAGGTAAGAAGATACTCTTTTCATCTCCACTTAAAACCGGGACTAGTTGGCCTTTTTGGGAAGCATCCTTTTATGAAAAAAATATTATCTTTAATCTTGTTATGATTAAGCGTCAGGGAATTAAAGAAGAATTTATTAAAAATAAAGTGCTAGTTTATCTTTTGGCGGACTTAGCTTTTCTTTATCCGGAAATAAATTTTACTATTGAGTCTAGTGAATTAAAATTCACCCTAGATGTCCTTATAGAAGATAATAATTTGAATGCTCATCTTTTGGATTCACCGAAAGTAAGTTTTAGACCAGTAAAAGTATTCTCGAAAATATCACCATTTTCTTTTTTTAGATTAAAGAATGTTAGTTATTTGGGGCCATACAGTGGGAATACCCACGGGATTTTTTCATCTTTAATTCAACTTCGAAGACGGATGGAAAAGTTGTGAATAATCAGAAAGGTCAGGCGGTTGTCGAATATATCCTTATGTTTGTGGTAATGGCGGCCATGATATCGTCACTCTTGGCGATGGTTAAACGAAAGTATATAGGTGATATTACAAAATGTGACCTTCCTGTTAATAAGAAATCAATAGTTTGCAAGCTTAATTCATCCTTAAATCCAACAGGTGGCGGAGGAAAACCCTTCCAATACTATCCATTTAAAAAATAGAAAACTGTAATATTTACACGCTGCACCTATTTTCGGTGAAATTATTTCTAGATCTGTTATAAATGATAAAACAAGAAGTAATTGGATTGTACTCAAGGAGCAGTTTATGAAAACAAATACAGCAAACCGTAGACTTACATTTATGTCACTTTTTTTAGTAACGATGATGTTAGCAGGTATTCACGGAGTAAAAGCTCAAGACATGCTTGATGATACAGAAGAACTTTTACAAGATGGTGGAGCTATGCAAATGGACGACATCAACTTAGATGGTAAATTATCACCTTCTGAAAGAATGAGAAAAAATAGAGAAAAATTAGAAGAAAGAAATAAAATGATGGTTGAAAAGAAAATTGAAGATGTTCGTATTAGACAAGAAATTGCATTAACTAATAAATTGCAAGATGCGTTTGGAAAAAGTTTAAATAATTTAAATGAAGATAAAGTACAAGTTGCTCAAGCAGCACCAGTTGCTCCTCAACCGGCACCTGTTGTCGTTGCGGCTCCAACTGTTATTGAAACTAAAATTGTAGAAGTTCCGGTGCCGGAAAAAGTTCAAAAAGATTCAAAAGTTATTGCGGCCCTTGGAGCAACAGCGATGAAAGGGGATATGATTGATTTTGAATCTAAATTAAATATAAATATTAGTGCCGAAAATCATCTACTCCCAAATGTAAGTATGGGTATAGCGGTAGGTTATACAACATTAGATATCACTGATACTTCTAATAGTTTTGTTAATACAAGCTCTCAAATTTATTACAATACTAATAGTGGTTATAATGCAACTTTTGGAAATACAGGTAGAGCAATCTCTTATGATCGATTTAGTGTTGAAACAAATGCTAAATTCTTTTTAACAGTTGAATCAAAAGTGAAGCCGTTTGTTGGTGCAGCTCTTGGCTATAATAGAAGCTCAATGAAATATACTGACTCGGGAAATAACTATGCATACAACAATGTAAATTATGGTAATGAAGGTCAATCTTCTGGATATTTTTCTGGTGCAGCAAAACTAGGTGCTGAAGTAGATTTTAGTGAAACAGTTGGTTTGAATTTAGATCTTTCCTATACTAAATCCTTAAGCTCGGGTATTGCTAGTAAGAATTCGACTACAACTTTAAATCCTGACCAAGTGAGATTAGCAAATATCACAAAGGCCATGGAAGAATCAGATGTAACAGCAGTTCAATTAGGTCTTCTTGTTAAATTTTAGACAGTAATAGATTTTTGTATATTATAAAAAGCACCCATTCAGGGTGCTTTTTTATTTGTTTAAGAATCCTTTCATAAATAGCAACTATCATTTAGAATTATATAAAAATAAGTATAAATTCAAATGGAGTTGAAGATGGCAATGAAAGATGTTTATATCGTAGATGGCAAGAGAACACCTCAAGCAAAAGCTGGCCTTGATCTTAAAGATGTAGCAGCTCCCTACCTTGGTGCATATTTAGTAAAACATTTAGTTGATAATACTTCGATCCCCACAGATTGCATTGACGAAGTCATTTTCGGAAATACTGGAACACCTGCAAAATACCCAAATATCGGGAGAGTCATAGCCCTTGAAGCAGGATTACATAAAAAAACTTCGGCCTATTCAGTTCATCGAAATTGTGCTTCAGGAATGGAGGCCGTAAGTCATGCTTTTTTAAAAATTGCCAGTGGAAGATCTGATCTTATAATTGCCGGCGGTGTAGAATCAATGACCCAGATGCCGCTTATTTATAATAAAGAAATGACTGCTTTATTTACTCAATTGATGAAAGCTAAATCAGTGGGAGAGAAATTAGCCGCTTTAAGTTCTTTTAGACCAAATTTTTTAAGTCCTATTATCGCTGTTGAACAAGGTTTAACAGATCCATTTTGTGGTTTAAATATGGGGCTTACGGCTGAACTATTAGCAAGAGAATTTAAAATAACAAGAGAAGAACAAGACAAATATGCAAATGAATCACATCGTAAGGCCGTAGCTGCTTCTAATGAAGGAAAATTTAAAAATGAAATTCTACCTATTACAATTGGTGGAACACTTAATAAATTACTTACAACTGATGTTGGTCCTCGAGAAAATTCTACTATTGAAGGACTTGCAAAAATGCGCCCTTACTTTGATAAAAAGGCGGGTACAGTTACTGTTGGAAATAGTTGTCCTTTAACCGATGGTGGATCGGCACTTTTATTTGCTTCTGAAGAAGCTGTCAAAAAATATAATTTAAATCCTATCGCAAAAATGACTGATTATCATTTTCATGGATTAGAGCCTGAAAGAATGGGGATGGGGCCATTGCTTGCAATGGATGGAGTTATGAGAAGAACAAATATGAAATTATCTGACTTTGATTTAATTGAAATCAACGAAGCGTTTGCAGCTCAAATTTTGGCAGTAGCAAAAGCGTTTAAGGATAAATCTCTTGCTGCGAAGTTTGGAATTGATTGTGCTTGGGGAGAAATGGACTTTGCTCGCTTAAATGTAAACGGCGGAGCAATTGCATTAGGGCATCCTGTCGGCTCTACAGGTTCGAGGCTAATCGTAACGCTTATGCATGAACTACAAAAAAGAAATGCAAAATTTGGTATAGCTTCATTGTGTATTGGTGGAGGTCAAGGTGGTGCTGTTATCATTGAAAATATTGCGAGTAAGTCATGATAGAAAATAAAAGAATAAGTTTAGAAATAAAAGATGAAATAGCTTATGTGGGGTTTGGTTTTAAAAATACAAAATCAATGACTATATTAGATGTTGAAACCATGACTGAACTATTGGCGATAGTAGAAGATATTCATTTAAAAGTTAATCATTTGAAGGGAGTTATTTTTTTCTCACATCTTCCCAATTGTTTTCTTGCTGGTGCAGACATAAATCTAATTGCTTCGATGACTACAGAATCAGATGCTGCTGATAAAGCAGAACAAGGACAAAATGTTTATAACCGAATTGAAGATTTATCAATTTCAACTGTGGCATGTATTGATGGGATATGTTTAGGTGGTGGGTTAGAACTTGGTCTAGCTTGTAATATTATCCTTGCATCAAATTCATCTAAAACTCAAATCGGCTTACCAGAAGTTAAGCTTGGAATTATTCCAGGATTTGGTGGAACTTATAGGCTGCCGAAAAAAATTGGATTACCAAATGCCCTCGATATGATTCTCACAGGAAAAACGTTAAAAGGAGATAAGGCCAAAAGACTTGGTCTTGTTAATGAGGTATATCCATCAGAAGTTCTCCTTTTAAAAGCACCTGAATTTTTTTCTTACAAAGCAAAATCACTTTCAGTAAAAGAAACGTTAACAGAGTTGGCTACCGAAAATTTTATTACGAGAAAAATTATATTTCAAAAAGTTAGAGAAAGTGTTTTAAAAAAAACAAATGGATTTTATCAAGCACCCCTTAAAATTTTAGATGTCATGGATTCAGGAATGATGAAAGGTCGTACTAGTTATTTAGCTAGTGAGGCCCAAGCATTTGGAGAATTAGCAATAAGTGAACAGAGTAAAAATCTGCAACATGTGTATTTTATGTCAGAAAATGCAAAAAAATACCCAGGTGTCTCCGCAACAAGTTCTCTGCCTGAGCTAAAAAGAGGCGCTGCACTTGGTGCCGGTACGATGGGTGGAGGAATTGCATGGTTAATGGCCGATGCAGGAATGTATCCACTGATGAAAGATTTATCTACAGATGCATTAAATTTAGGATTAAAACAATCTTCGCTGAATTTTTCAGGGGCACTAAAAAGAAAAAAAATAACTGCTGATCAATTTGTACGCAAGCAAAGATCAATAACAGCTCAATTAGATTATAGTGGTTTTAAAAAAATCGATTTAGTGATTGAAGCAGTTGTTGAAAATTTGGATATTAAGAAGAAAGTTTTTGCAGAAGTTGAAAACTTTGTAAGTGATAAATGTCTATTAACTAGCAATACTTCTTCTCTTAGTGTGGAGGAAATGTCTCAGGCCTTAAAACATCCAGAACGTTTTGCCGGCCTTCATTTTTTTAATCCCGTTCATCTTATGCCCTTAGTTGAAATCATTGAACATAGTAAAGTTGCACCGGAAACGATTGAGGCACTATATAAGTGGTGTCTTCGAGTTAAAAAAACACCAGTGATTGTAAAAGACGGACCTGGTTTTTTAGTAAATAGAATTTTAATGCCCTACTTAAATGAAGCTGGATTTTTATTAGAAGAAGGGGTTCCGTTAAAAGATTTAGATCAAGCCGCTCTTAATTTTGGTATGCCAATGGGCCCATGTCGATTATTAGATGAAGTTGGAATTGATGTTGGTATAAAAGTAGCTAAAGTAATGCATGAAGGATTAGGAGAAAGAGCGCATCCTTCTAAGTTTTCATCAAAACTTTTAGAAAAAAATTTTTTAGGTAAGAAAAATTCAAAGGGCTTCTTTCTATATGATGAAAATGGAAAGGTCTCAGGTCCAAATTCCGATGTTGAAGAATTTTTACCTTCTGAAAAGAAAAAAATGTCAGAAACAGAAATTCAAATGAGACTATTTTTACCGATGATAAATGAAGCGGCCATTATATTAGAAGAAAAAATTGTAGCTTCAGCTTCTACTGTGGATTTAGGATTAATTTTTGGAATTGGCTTTCCTCCATTTAGAGGAGGCTTACTGAGATATGCTGATTCTGAAGGACTTGATAAAATATTAGCAGCGCTTAATAATTTTGCTAAATCAATTGATGGAGAACGCTACAAGGCAAGCACCTATTTAATTGAACTTGTGGCAAGTAAAATGACTTTCTATCAGAAAGCAAAGTAGAATTATTTAGTGTTTTTAACTTATCTAAAATATTTTTTTCACTATATTGTAACGGCAAAAAATCGTCAAAGACTGCTAATTTTAGCAGTAGTGGGTCTTATACTTTCTTCATTTGCGCTTATTATTTTACAAAGTACAATGGGTGGCCTGCAAAATAAATTAATGGAACGATCAAAAAAAGTATTAGGTAGAGCTACTGTTAGAATAATTGCCGACACTCCTGAAAGTGAGTATCAGGAATTAATTAACTATTTAGATAAAAATAATATCTCCTATCTCAAAGAATTTGAATTAGAGTTGTTACTTAGATTTCAAACTTATATTACTCCCGTAATTGTTCATGGAGTTGATTTAAGTGGTGAGTTGCCACCATTTCTAAAAATGGAGGGACTAAAAGAATCAGTAATTCCCCTTGATTTAGCTTACAAGATTGGCGCAGTACCGCCTGAAAAAATGCAATTAGTGTCTCCTTCACATGTTGATTCTCTCTTTACAGATATACCAAGAACTCAATCTTTTATAGTTGATAAAACGTTTTCTACAGATGTTCCTGAAATTGATTCTAACCATTTATGGATGAGACTTCCATTAATTCAAAATCTTATTCGCAGTAAAAGCATTAATCGGATACGTATATATTCTGCATTTAGCCTTACTGATTTAAAAAAAATATTATCTTTGACAACTATGAGTTTAAAAACATGGGAAGAAGAAAATTCAACTTTAGTTTGGGCCTTAAATCTTGAAAGCAGTGTGATGATTTTTTTATTTGCTGCAATGTCTTTATTAGTTTCTCTCTGTATTTCTTCTGGTCTATTAATTTTCTTTAATAAAATCAAAACTGACTTAGCTAGTTTTTGGATTTTAGGTGCATCTTTATTTAAAATTAATCAATCAACTAAATATTTTCTTCACTTAATGAGTTTTTTATCAATTATTGCTGGCCTACTTTTTGGTCTTTTGTTTCTCTACATATTTGATCATATGGCAGCCGATATAATGCCAAGTGTGTTCGTCGATAGGAGAATTCCAATTCTCATTACTAAAAAAGGATTACTAATTTCTTTTTTAGTACCGTATTGCATCTCATGGGTGTTTATTTCATTTTCACTAAGACAATTTAAAAAGGAATACAATCTCCTAGATCATGTACGGGCCATGAGCTAGGAGTTATAAATTAGAGTTTAAAATTCTTTAATCCAGAGAAAGCATTATTTTTAATTTTTGCGTCAACCATCGGTTTAGCAGCCGGGCTTTTTCCTTGTGAAGGAGAAGGTGAATAGGTTGGACTTGCACCTTTTTTAGCAGTTAGAGAAATTCTTTTTCTATCTAAATCAATTTCAAGAACTTGAACTTTCACTTCTTGTCCAACTTTCAAAGCAGTCATTGCATTTTCAACAAATGTGTCTGAGATTTGAGAGACATGTAAGAGACCATTTTCTTTTATCCCAATATCAACAAAGGCTCCAAATTGAGTAATGTTTGTCACCATTCCAGGGTACCATTCACCAATTTTTAAATCAGTAATTTTTGAAATATCTTTTCTATATTCAAATGATTTGAATTCTGTACGTGGATCTTGAGATGGGGCCTTCAATGCTTTTACAATATCATTAAAAGTAAATTCACCAATCTCTGCTTTAAAACCATTATCTCTTTCTAGTTGAGAAATGACGTCTTTGTTAGATACTAAATCTTGTAAAGTGGCCTTATTTTTTGCGGCCCATTTTGTAAGAACTTCATAGCGCTCTGGATGAATAAATGTGGCATCAAGTGCAGTTTCCCCATTATAAATTCGAAGAAATCCTGCTGCTTGCTCAAATATTTTAGCAGTAAAACGCGGAACTTTTAAAATATCAGTACGAGTTTTTAACCCACCTTCTTTTTCTCTAAATTTAATTATATTTTGAGCAAGAGTTGGACCAATGCCTGAGATATATGACAAAAGTGGAGCTGAAGCAGTATTTAAGTCTACGCCAACAAAATTCACACAAGTTTCTACCACTCCTTCAAGGGATTTTTTTAATCTTGCTTGATTAACGTCATGTTGATACTGACCAACGCCAATTGATTTTGGGTCAATTTTTACAAGTTCAGCTAGAGGATCTTGAAATCTACGGGCAATTGAAACAGCTCCGCGCACAGTTGGATCTTTATCGGGGAATTCTTCTCTCGCAATATCTGATGCTGAATATACTGAAGCACCGGCCTCAGAAATTAATGTCGCATTTACTTTGCCTTCTTTAACGGCCTTCACGTTACTCTGAATAAAACTTAAAGTTTCACGTCCGTATGTTCCACTACCGATCGCAATATGGGATATTTTAAATTGTTCGATTATGGCATCGAGGATTGTTGCCGATTCTTTAACTTTCATTTGTGGTTCATGGGGATATATAACACAATCCCCAAGTAACTTGCCAGTGTGATCAATGATGACAATTTTACACCCTGTACGTACACCAGGATCAACTCCTAAGACGGCCTTGGGCCCTAAGTAAGGTTGTAGTAATAGGTTTTTAAGATTGATACCAAATACATCAATGGCCGTTTCATCTGAAACTTTTTTAAGTTCTGATTTTAATTCTAAATCTAATGATGGGTGAATATAATTAATATAGGCTTTTTTTCCTGCAGTTTCTAAATCTGGTAAACAACCTAATTTAGAACTATCAAAAAATCTTTTTTTAATAAGACCAAGAGCTGATTCTTCAGGATAAGTGACATCAACTTTTAATACTTTTGAAGTCATTCCTCTTCTCATTGCCAGAAAACGATGACCGGCCTTAGGGTCTTTTAGTTCCTCTGCACGCTGAGAAAATTCAAAATAATCTTTATATTTCATCCAGTCTTTATCTTCTGTTTCGGCCTTATCGCGTTTTGAAGATTGAATAAGCCCGTCTTTCCAATAATCTTTTCTAAGAATGTCTTTTGTCTCACTATCATGAGCAATCATTTCAGTAATAATATCAAATGCCCCAGCGTAGGCATCTTCAAATGAATTAATTTTCATTTCAGGTTTGTTAAATTTATCGCCAAATTCTGCTTTTAGATCAGCTTTAGATTTTGGAGTTGTTAATATAGTTTCTGCTAAGGGATCAAGTCCTGCTTCTTTGGCCATCATACCTTTTGATTTTTTCTTTGCTTTAAATGGAGCATAGAGATCTTCAAGTTGATTAATTGTAGCAGCTGCTAAGATTTTCTTTTCTAGATCAGGAGTCATTTGTTCCATTTTTTTAATGGCATCTAATATGAACTCGCGACGTTTTTCTCTTTCAAGATAATTTTCATAGGATTCTACAATGGCCCTAATTTGAACTTCATCTAAGTCTCCCGTGACTTCTTTTCTATAACGAGCAACGAACGGCACAGTACATTGTTCAGTGATCATAAGATTTAGCACGCTAAGTACAGATCTTGGGGCAATAGACGTTTCTTGTGCTGCGAATACAATAGCGCTTTGATCTAATGACATAAATAAATCTCCGATTGAATATTATTTTTTAGGACGACATTCACCCATGGTAAATTCAACACCAGCATTTTTAGCATTGCAAGAATTAGAATAAGTTTTACCATCAATTCCACACACTGGATTATAAAGTGCGATGCACATCATTGTTCCAAGTGGAGCTTTGGGTGTTGCTAAAGGTTTATTTTGAATAGTATTTGTTGTACAATTTGACAGAATTACTAACGTGAAAAATAATGTAGGGAATTTAATCATAAGTATATTAAGTGAAATTGGTGGCTTGGGGCAGGATCGAACTGCCCACCTATGGGTTATGAATCCATCGCTCTAACCAACTGAGCTACCAAGCCAATAATTTTTGAAATCTTAAAGATTGAATGCAGCAATGTCAATATGGAATTTCTAAGAAATAATTTTCATGCTTACATATTTTCCTTTATGGAGGATATGCAGCTGATTCCCCAATCTAAAAAAGGCTTCATTGCATTATCTGGCGGCCTTGATTCAATCTGTTTGGCACATATCTTAAGCTCTCATAAGGGATTTGAACTTGAGGCCATCCATATTAACCATGGAACACGATTAGAAAATGAGAGTGAAGAGAAATTTATCCTTAATTTCTGTCAGCAATTAAATTTAAAATGTCATGTCCTGCGTTTACAAATGTCGTTAGATGACAATAATTTTGAAAATAAAGCTCGCCTAGAACGACAAAAAATATTTAATTCATTCACAAAGCAAGGACATTATGTTTTTACCGCCCATCACCTAGATGACTCATTTGAATGGTCTTTAATGCAATCATTAAAACAAAGTTCATTGCAAAGTACACTTGGAATTCCCGTTTTTAATAATGGAATTTGTCGTCCTTTTTTATGTGTTTCAAAGAATCAATTGTATCATTATGCTCGAAGTTGTCAGATTACTTGGTTAGAAGATAAGAGCAATCAGAATTTAAAATTTGAAAGAAATGCAATAAGAATTCTATTTAATCAGACATTAGCATTAAGATATAAAGGTTATTTAAGACATTATGTAAATCGCCAGAATCAACTAGCTCATCTTCTTAATAAACATAGATTAAGTGACGTTAGTCAATTGATCATTAAGGACCAAGGTCCAAATGGAGTTGAATTAAAATCAGCGGATTTTAGATTTCATAAAGAAAAAATCCGAGAGTATATTCATTATTTTTCTAAGAAAAAACGTGGTGAAGTTGAAAAAGAATTAGAAAAATTAATTGAATGTCATCGTCAAAATAAAAAAATGAAAATGCATGGTCCTTTTTCTTTTTCTGGAGGAGTGAAAGCATTTCTTCTAAAAGATAGTTTATATCTGTGTCATCAAGATCATTTAGAATATTATAAAAAATTAGACGAATTTTTAAGCGAAAACTTGTCGCAGATTCATCACAATATATTCCCTCATATTATTATTTTGAAGAAAGAAGAAAGGATACCAATTTCCAAGCTAATTCATCCACTATTGCCCTTAACTACTAAAAAATTGAAAGATTTGAAAATAAATTATTCTTTTCTGCCATTGAATGAAAATCTTCCTACAGAACTTCTTGATTAAATCTTCATAGATTTATAAGATAACATAACTCTATTTCAGAAAGGATTGACATAATGAAGCCTCAGCAAAAAACACTTACACTTTGGATTGTCGTAATTTTACTTATGGCATTAGTCGCAAAAATGGCAACAGTTGAAAAAGTTGGCGTTAAAGTAATAAAATATCCCGATTTTATTCATGCAGTAACAGAAAAAAATATCGATGAAGTCGTCTTCCGTGGAAAAGATACTATTCTTGGAAAGTTTAAACCAACTTATGAAGCTGGAACAAGATTTAGTTTAACTGGTAATACTGGTGATGCGACTTTTAATATTTTGAGAGAAAATGGAATTATCCCTCAGTATGAAGAAGAAGAAAAACAAACATTTTTCACCTCACTTCTCTTGAACTGGGGACCAATGATTCTCTTGATAGTTATTTTTTATTTTTTCATGAGGCAGATTCAAGCAGGTGGCGGGAAGGCCATGAGTTTTGGAAAATCTCGTGCAAGAATGCTTAGTCCAACAGATAAAAAAATCACTTTTGCAGATGTATCCGGGGTTGAAGAAGCAAAAGAAGAACTAGAAGAAATAGTAGATTTTTTAAAAGAACCAAAAAAGTATACGGCGCTTGGGGGAAAAATACCTAAAGGTGTTATCTTAGTTGGTCCTCCTGGTACAGGTAAAACTTTGTTAGCACGAGCTGTTGCCGGTGAAGCAGATGTTCCATTCTTTTCAATTTCAGGTTCTGACTTCGTTGAAATGTTTGTCGGAGTTGGAGCAAGTCGAGTAAGAGATTTATTCGAACAAGGAAAGAAAAATGCACCTTGTATCATTTTTATTGATGAAATAGATGCTGTTGGCCGCCATCGTGGACAGGGTCTTGGAGGTGGTCATGATGAACGCGAACAAACACTCAATCAACTTCTGGTTGAAATGGATGGATTTGAATCTAACGAAGGCGTAATTTTAATCGCAGCAACGAATAGAATTGATGTATTAGATCCAGCGCTTTTAAGACCAGGACGATTTGATAGAAGAGTTATGGTAAGTGCTCCTGATGTTCGCGGACGTCTAGGTATATTAAATGTTCATACTAAAAAAACTCCACTTGAAGATGGTGTTGATTTAGAAGTAATTGCCAAAGGTACTCCAGGATTTACCGGTGCTGATTTGGCAAATTTAGTAAATGAAGCTGCTTTAAATGCTGCTCGTTTTAATAAAAAGAAATTAACAAATGAAGATTTTGAACAGGCCAAAGATAAAGTACTAATGGGGCCAGAGAGAAGATCTCTTGTTATTTCAGATAAAGAAAAATTAATGACTGCCTACCATGAAGCAGGACATACATTAGTTGGTATGAATTTACCTTATACGGATCCGATTCATAAAGTTTCAATTATGCCTCGTGGAGGTGCTCTCGGTGTAACTCAAACACTTCCAAACGAAGATATGCTGTCTCTCACAAATGATCGCGCAGAAAATTTTATTGCGTTCCTTATGGGAGGACGTTGTGCTGAAGAGATTGTTTATAGTCAAATGACTTCAGGTGCATCGAATGATATTGAGCGTGGAACTGGTCTTGCCAGAAATATGGTTTGTAAGTGGGGGATGTCGGAAAAAATGGGACCTATTAGTTACCATAAATCGGCAACGTCGCCATTTAGTGGAATGGGGGACAATGTTGATTATTCTGAAAAGACAGCACAGGAAATTGATGAAGAAATTAATCGAATTGTAGAGAAAAACTATAAGCAAGCCTTAAATATTTTAAAATCAAATCGCGATGCACTTGATCGATTAGCGCAAGCATTAGTATTGTGGGAAACAATTGATCTTCAACAAGTTAAAGATGTAGTTGCAGGTATTGATATTGGTTTACCTCTAATAAGACCACAAAAAATTCCTACTTTTAATCAGACTCAAGCTAAAGAAACAAAAGAAGCGAAGGAAAAAAATACTGAGCAAACACCTAAAGAACCAGTCCTTGCCTAATCATAAAATTTTGGGAGTTATTAATTTAACTCCCAATTCATTTTCAGATGCAGGATTGCATTTAGATCCTAACCAACTTTTAAAAACACTCACTCATTTTCTTAATATTGATAATCTAGTTGTTGATATTGGTTTTGAATCAACTGCCCCCAAAAATCAGTCAATATCTGTAGAGGAAGAACGGAATAGATTTCATCAATTTGTTTTATTCTTAAAAAATCATCCTCAATTAATTATTAAAGAGTTATCAATTGATACTTATAAACCACAGAACTTTTATTATTTTTATCATGAAATTAAAAAAATATTTCCTGACATTAATCTATTGATGAATGATGTCTCTGGAGTTTTAGATAATAGTTTGGAAGACCTTTTATTTGCTCTTCCAGATATAAAATATATTCATACCTTTACACGGATTCCCAATCGTTCAGTAGTTCTGGATCATATGACCTTTTTAGAAAAAAATGGGCAAAATATAATTGATGAAAGTGAGGATCATTTTCTTCGGGCGCATCAATGGTTTACAGATAGAGATCTTGAAAAGCGTGTTCTATTTGACCCTGGCTTTGGTTTTTCAAAAACATATTTAGAAAACTGGGATTTAATTGGTGGATTTGATCAATTAGTGAAACGTTTAAAAGCTAAGAAAATAGAATTACCGTGGGTAATCGGGTTATCTAAAAAGTCATTTCTTCGTAAAAAATGTGAAGATTTAATTGAGACCAATTTGACAATAGAAGAGCTACATAGAGAGACTCTTGAAATTTTGTTAAAAAAATCAAATACCAGTTTTTGGTTTAGGGTCCACGACCCTCAAATTGCTCTTAATTTAATAGAAAACGAGTAATCTTTACACTCTCTTATTTTTGTAATATTCGTTTAGTACTTACTTTAGTACACAAATCTTATGAAATTTAGTGGAATTCTTTTTTTATTAGTATTTTATACAAATATGAGCTTTGCTTTTACGGCCAATAATAAAGGTTTGTATGGTGATGATAATCGTCGTGCCATTCAAGACTCAAGCATTCAAGAACAAAAGCTTGCGCGTTCTGTTCTCGCACAAGTTCCTCTTTATAAATTAATTTCCAGCAATGAAAATGGAATAAGTTTTGAGGTAAAGACCCCCCATGAAATACTTAATCTTTGTGTAGATGAAAAATTTTCTCTCGATACTATGCTTTCGAGTTGCTCTGGTTTTCTAGTCGCTCCAGATTTGCTCTTAACTGCCGGTCACTGTGTTAAAGATAAAAATGACTGTGCTAAAAATATTTGGTTACTAGATTATGATCAATCCGGAAGTGAGTTTAATTCAGAGCAAATCGTGTATTGTAAAGAGATAGTAGATTCAAATGCATCGGCGGATTATGCACTTTTAAGACTAGACCGATCGTTAACAGATAGAACACCTTTAACACTACGTCGCACAGGAAAACTTAATCCTAATGCTAATTTTACAGTCATTGGACATCCATTAGGACTACCTAAAGTTGTAACAGACCAAGGATTTTTAAGAGGTAATCTCTTAAATAAAACATTTACAATTTCAAGTGATACTTACAGCGGAAATTCGGGATCTCCAGTTATTGATTCCAAAACTTCAATTGTGGAAGGTATTTTAATTAGAGGTGACCAAGATTTTGAAATGGACTATGAGTTTGGATGTGAAAAATCTCTCCATTGTGATTTAAACTCTTGTAAAGGTGAAACAGTCCTACGCTCTATTTATATTCCTTCATCAGTCTTGCATTAAAATTGCTCTGCTATTAACATAATAGTATGGACTACCAAATTGGAACAGTTACCTTGCACAGCCAGGATAAAAATCGAATGCTTGATTTTTTGAGTGAAGTACTTGAGTTTGATGTAGATCAAATCCAAGATTGTGTTTCTCACGGGGCATTTGTTTTTCAATTAAATGAAGTGACTAAATTACCTCAATCCAATTCACCGGGAGTTGAGTTTACTTTTTCAATGAAATCCCAGGAAGAACTACAAGAAGTTCTACGTAAATATCATTTTTTTCTTTATAGAAAGCCTGCGAACAGCTTACTAAAAGAAAAAATTCGCCTTACTGATGAAAATAATAAACAAACTTTAACTATTGAAGATATTGATCGTCGTCTTTGGCGTTTTGAACTTCAAACTTATAATAATATTAAGTGAAAAATATTTTGATCATAGATGCAGTTTGCGTGGAAAGCTCTGGTGTTCAGAGAAAAAAAATCTCTTTTAATTCAATTACAGGTCTGATCGAAGAAGTTGGTCTTAACAAGTGTGAAGTTGATTATTTCTTTGATGATGATTGTTTATTATTTTCAGGGATGGGGGATGTACACATCCATGCACGCGAAGATGTTTCTCAGCAAAATATTTATAAAGAAGATTTTATATCTGCGAGTGCTGCTGCAATTAATGGTGGGCTCATACATGCCTGTGATATGCCTAATAATCCAATTCCGCCAATCGATAATTCTTCCTACTTAGAGAAACTAAAACTTACCGCTAAATCAAAATTTCCGTTTATGCTTTATGCTGGAGTAGGACCTCATACTAAACCTTTATCAATTCATGTCCCTTATAAAGTTTATATGGGCCCATCAATTGGTGAATTATTTTTTACAAATTTTTCTGAACTTCGAGAAACACTTTCTCATTATCGCGGAGAATGGGTTAGTTTTCATTGTGAAGATCCAGAAATTTTAAACTTAAATATTGATCAACCAACTCATCTTTTACGACGACCTATTGAAGCGGAAATCATGGCCACGAAGCAGGCCCTAGACCTGATTCGTGAATATGATTTAAAAGGGAAGCTTTGTCATTACAGTGCAAAAGTAGGATTACAATTAATCAAAAATCAAAAATCAAAGGGCCTTAATGTTCAGTGTGAAGTAACTCCACAACATTTATATTTTGCAGATGAATTTCTCCCGGATAAAGATAGAACCCAAATGCAAATGAATCCACCAATTCGTTCTGAATCGGATCGTCAGGCCTTACTTTTGGCCTTTAAACATGGCGAGATTGATTTTTTAGCAACAGATCATGCGCCACACACTCATGATGAGAAGGTATTCGGTACTAGTGGATTGGCCGGCCTTGATACCTATGCAGCATTTGTGACTTGGCTTATTGTGACAGAGGGTGTTGATCCGACAATTATTGCCAAATCTTGCTCTGAAAATCCCGGAGAATTTTTTAATAATTTTCTTCCAAACTTGGCTCAATTTAATGAGATTTATCAATCTTTAGGAAAGGGTTTTGGTTTTCTTAAAAGTGGTTATAGCGCTTCGTTTACTATTCTTAATATGACCATTCCTACTGAGATAAAATCAGATTTTTTAAAAACAAAATGTGGAAATTCTCCCTTCGTCGGAGTTACTTTTCCAGGCTCTTTAGAAGCTCTTTTTTTACAAGGTAAAATTGTTTCAGGAAAAAGTAAGTATTTGTCAGTTTAAAACTTAAATTTTACATGCAAACATTTACCTGACGAAAATACTTCGAGGGGTTTATTTTGAAATTATTGCTTATCTCTTTTTTGTTTTTAACTTTTTCTTTAACAGCTTTTGCTAATTCTATTCCTAAAGTTATTTATGGAAATGATGATCGCATGGATTATTATCAATCATCTGATAAATTACTTCGTCATCTTTCTAGATCTACAGCTGCTCAAATTTCTAGAGATGAATTAACTTTAGGAATCAATCAATATGAATTAAGTGGCAAGACTCTCGAAGAAATTGGAATGTGTAAAAGTGAGAGATTTTCTTCTCAATTAACTTCTGCTAATTGTTCAGGATTTTTAATTGCTCCTGATGTTTTAGTAACTGCTGGCCATTGTGTAACTCAAATTTCAGATTGTGATAAATATTTTTGGGTTTTCGATTATTCTAATTTTGAAAAAGAAGAAACTTCATTTAACTTTAACGAAGACCAAGTGTTTTACTGCACTGAAATCATTAAAAGAGAAAAAGATTACTCAAACATGAATGACTTTGCTGTGCTTCGATTAAATCGAGCTGTTCCAAATAGAACTCCATTAAAAATGAGAACATCAGGAAAAATTTCTGATAGTGCAACAGTTGCAGTATTAGGTCATCCAACTGGATTACCTTTAAAAATTACAAGTAATGCAGTGATGAGAGATAATTCAGATGAAATTTTCTTTAGAATTAACCCAGATACATATGGTGGAAATTCTGGTTCTGCTGTTGTTGATATGGCCACAGGAATAGTAGAAGGTATTCTTGTACGTGGAGATACTGACTACGAAAAAGGTGATGAGTCTTGTAACTCTTCAGTTATTCGAACCGAAGCTGGTGGTCGGGGTGAAGACGCAACTAGAATTACAAATATAAATCTATAAAATAATACCCACTTATTTGACTTGTGCTTTAAGTGGTTTTCCTTCCAATCCGCATATAATATTCTGAGCAGCAATGAGTGACATTTGTTTTCTTGCTTCATTGCTTGCAGATCCAATATGTGGAGTAATGAATACATTGTCTAAAATTAATAATTTTGAATTTTTTGGTAGTGGTTCTGGAGTTGTCACGTCAAGTCCTGCGCCCCAGATTATCTTATTTTCCAATGCCCAAATTAGTTCATCCTGATTGATAACTTCTCCGCGTGAAGTATTGATTAGAATGGCATTTGGTTTCATTAATTGAAATTCTCTACGACTAATCATGTTTTTTGTTTTTTCATTTAAGGGAACATGCAGTGAAATAAGGTCTGATTGTTCTAAAATTTTTTGAATTGAAAATTTTTTTGAATCAAGAATAATCATCTTAAATGCAGTTTCTGCCATTTCGGAAAGTCGTCTGCCTATTCTTCCCATTCCAATAATTCCCAAAGTCTTACCTGTTAACTCAGGTCCCAGAAAGGCAGTTGGATTCCAATCTTTCCATTCACCATTTCTAATAGATTCACTAGCTCTAAAAAATTGTCTGCTAGTAGCTAACATTAGTCCTAGGGCCAGTTCAGCTGTAGCATTGGTTAATACATCTGGGGTGTTACCGATTGGAATTTGTAATTCTCTGGCCACAGATATATCAATATTATTAAATCCAACCGCATAGTTAGAAATTACTTTTAAATGTGGGTTGGCCATTAGAAAACTTCGATCAATCTGGTCTGTTAACATACATATCAGAGCATCAGCATTTTTAGCACCTTCATAAAGATTTGCCCTATCAATTGGATAGTCATGAGGGAAAATCTCAATATTTATTTCTCTTGATTTCAAAAGCTTAGGTCCATCTTCAAGTATCTTCCGTGTAATAAATACAGTATTTTTTTTCATGTTACCAACTCTTCTAATTTTCACTATTCAAATAATAAAAAGTAATGTTATCTTGCGCTCGACTCATATCTAGGAGAAATTAGTGAAAATTATATTCCCAATTGTACTATGTCTTCAACTAGGAACTGCGCACGCTTCTTTAATCGGAATTATGGATTCAGGTACCGATATTTCTCATAAAGATCTTGCACCTAGAACTTGGTTTAATCCAAACGAAAAAGCAGGAAATATTGATCTTGATCTGGATGGTCTACCTGGAGACGTAAATGGATGGGATTTTACTAATGGGACAGCTTCTCCCTTCGATCCTCAGTATAATTATTTAATCACTCAAGATGTGAAAACTTTTTTTCAACTCTATAGTAAATATGAATCTAAAACTATTGCCGCAAACGAAGTTGCTTGGCTGCAAGCTCATGCCAAAGATGAATCACTTATGAGTAAGGTTGATTTTGTAGGTGGGTATATCCATGGGACACATGTTGCAGGAATATCAACTAACAATTTACCAACTGCAAAAATTTTCTGTATGAAGGTACTTCCAACTGTTTATGTTGAGCCAGTTGCAGCAAAACCGGCATTGGTATCTCCGCCAAATGGTGCAATACAGGCCATTTCAGTAGAGCAATTAACTCAAAACTTTCATGATACAATTGCCCCTCAGGTTGAGCAAATGGTTGGTCTAAATTCTATTATGAATTTTCACCACGTCGATGTAGTCAATCAATCGTTCGGAATTGGTTATAAAGATGCTTTAAATGCCATACACCAATCATTTTTAGAAGATGTAAGAAGAGAACCAACTAAAGAAGAATTAAATTCAATTACAAATTTATATATGACTCAACTTGTAAGTGCAGGAGAGAAAATGTTTCAGGCCGCTCCTGATACAATTTTTGCGATAGCAGCTGGTAACGACACTTCAAATAATGATGTCTTACTAGATTATCCGGCAGGAATTAAGGCCGATAATAAAATTGTTGTAGCAGCAACATGGGGATACCAGTCACTTGCTGAATTTTCAAATTATGGTGCGAATAAAGTTGATGTAGCAGCTCCTGGGGTTGCAATTACTTCTACTGCTCCAACAGATACTTATATAGCTCTTAGTGGAACAAGTCAGGCAGCACCATTTGTTACAAATACTGTTGCTTTAATAAAAGATATGAACCCAAAATTGAACGCACGGGATACAAAAGCAATTGTACTTGAAACTGTCGATGTAAAACCATGGTTACAAGGTAAAGTAAAAACTGCTGGTATTGTAAACAAACTTAGAGCTAAGAAAGCTGCAATTTATTCTCGAAGTATGAGTTTGTCACTTGCGATTTCAAAAGCAAGAGTAGATGTGAGCGATGTGCCAACACCTAGTTCTTTCAATAAAATGTACTTTGAAAAACTAGATTTAGGGTATAAACCACGAAGACCAGCTCTTAATATTAAAATACTTAAGTAAATGACAGATATTCTTCAGTAAGGAATAGTCAGACAAATTCCATAGACCATTGGTTTTCTAAGAAGTCATAATAAATGATTGCTTTAAAACCAATGTTCCAGGGAGTTAGAACATGAAAATTACTTTATCAATATTATTTTTATCATTATTTAATATTACTCATGCATCAACAATTGCCATTATTGATTCAGGGAATGATTTTCTTCACCAAGATTTAGTTTCAAATGCATGGATTAATCCTTTAGAAATTCCAGGTAATGATCGAGATGAAGATAAAAATGGTTATCCTGACGATGTTAATGGTTGGAATTTTGCTGAAAGCAATAGTCAGCTTATAGATTATCAATATGCTTATTCATACACTGAAGATTCAAAAAAATTTTTTGAAGTACAATTAAAATCATTCTTGGGAACACTTACACAAGAAGATAGAGATTGGTATAAACTGAAAATAAATGATGAAACATTTATTAAAAATTTAACTGTATTTGGAAACTGGATGCATGGAACACATGTAACAGGAATAGCAGCAAAAAACTCACCTGATGCTAAAATGATAGGTATTAAATTAATCCCTACTGTTGCAAAAGTTTCTGAAAAATTTACAAATGATAAAGCATCTAATCCTATAAAGAATGCACTTTTAAAAACTGCTCTTATTGTTCTTGCTCAACAACAAGCTAAAGTTTTTGTTGAAATTGGTCTGTATATTAATAACGCTCATACTGATGTTGCCAATGGTTCTTTTGGAACACCATACGGAGCTATCGAGAGTTTGATTGGTACAATTTTTGAAAAGTTCTATAAAAGAACTGCAACACCTGATGAATTAAAAAAATTCACAAATCTATTTTTATCTACTCAGTTAACAGAAATGAAGAAGTTTCTTGCTGCTTCTCCAAAAACATTATTTGTCTTTGCAGCGGGAAATGACGGTCTTGACAATGATATTTATCCAACAACACCAACTAATGTTATTGCCGAAAATAAAATTTCTGTAGCGGCCGCTGTTGCAGATCAATCATTGGCAAATTTTTCAAATTATGGTGCGGCCAATGTTGAAGTTGCTGCTCCTGGTGTAGGAATTGTCTCTACTATTCCTCAAAATCATTATATTGCAGTAAGTGGTACCAGTCAGGCAGCTCCTTACGTCGCTAATATTGCAGGTATAGTAAAAGATACAAATCCAAAACTTGGTTTTTTAGAAATTAAAAAAATAATCATGGAAACAGTTGATGTAAAGTCTTGGCTTGCTGGAAAAGTAAGTACTTCAGGCCTTGTAAACAGAGACCGAGCAATTAGGGCCGCATTACTATCGAGAACTATGGATTTAACTAAATCGATTGCCCAGTCAAAAATTGAAATATTAGAAAAAAGTGAAAATGAAAAATTAATAGGACCAAAGTATTTTCAAATTCCAAAAGAATTAGTAATGCCTTTACCGAATCCATTTATTATTAAGTATTAATGAAGCCAAATGTATTTTATATTGAACAGGAAAAGTTTTTAAGAACAATGTTTGAGATTGCTTTTAAGAACCAGGACAAAGAGATCTACACAATAGATACTCTAGTCGGAAATGAATATTTACTTGAAGATTTAGCACCTACTATTATCATCTTTGATGTTAAAACTGTAGGTGCTCAAATAACCAAAATATTATCATACCAGAAAAGTTCGCTATTAATTGCAACCGGTGATCCAGAAGATGAGAGTCTTGTAAAAGATTCAGTTAAATTTTTTATCAAGAAACCCATTATTGCTCTTGATTTGGTTAACACAATTTTGGGATTTGCTTTAGAATAAACCAATGAGTATTCTAGATTTAAGTGTTTTTAAAGAGCGTAACTCCTTACTTCTTTTTTTCTCCCAATCAATCTCATCAATATGTGATAAAATGATGTCTATCGGATTAATCTGGTATCTGACAAAGCACCTATCAGTAGAAATAGTTCCATGGTTCTTGGCCATTTCATTTTTACCTCATTTAATATTTTCTTTTTTTTCAACACCGCTTATACATCGATTTGGTGCTTTAAAGGTTGTGATTTATTCCGAATTTATGAGAGGACTTTTATTACTAATTTTCTATTTTGCATTAGGAAGTTATAATTTAGAAAACAATAGCTTTGTTATTCTCTTATTTTCCATCATGTTTTTAGTAGGGATAGGGACTAGTTTATTTAATCCAGCAATTTTGTCTCTACCACCATTGGTAACTCGTAATGAAAATATTATGAAGCTCAATGCGATGATTGATTCTAGTTTGTCATTGTCGACTATTTTGGGCGCTGTATTTGCGGTCTTTCTTCTACAGTATTTTGAATTAAAAACAGTCATCCTTATTAATGGACTAAGTTTTATTTGGGCCGGATTTTTACAGTTAGGGATTAAGTTAAATTTAAAAGCTTCATCAATTGCTGAAGTTCAAGAAATTTTAAGTCCTCTCAAAGTGATAGGTAACTTTCCAGCAATAGCACGAATGTTAATACTATTCTTTTTAATTAATTTATTTTTAAATCCTATTTTTGTACTGATTCCCTGGTATGTCGATAAGGTATATAAAGGAAATTCAGGCACACTTGCTCTTATTGAAGGTGCATTAGGTGTAGGGGCATTTTTGACAGGTATTATGGTCTCTCTTTATCAATTTGAGGTTAAAAAGAAAAATAGAGTCAAAATGATTTCGCTAATATCTTTTCTTTTTGGAGTACTTTTTATTTTATTCTCACGGTCAACTAAAACTTGGCAAGGAGCAAGTGTTATATTTTTAATGGGGGTGTTAAGTACTTTCCTTAATATTCAAATCTTAACATATTTCCAAACTGCAGTTAATGAAATTTATGTCCCATCAATTATGACAAGTGTTAATTTAATTAGTGTTGCTTCTTTACCCATTTCTTTTCTTTTTACCGGTCTTATCTTTCCACATCTTAATATTATTTATTTTGTTCAAGTAACTGGTGCCATAATTATTATTTTAAGTTTTATTTCTATCTATTACCTAAGGATCATCAATGAAAATTAGCAATGAAATTGAAATTAAAAAAGCAATAACAGAAGATGTAAATCAAATGCTTAATTTATATCGTATTGTATATGGAAAACGATATCCTATTTCCTATGGTATAGATCCAGATCTACTCACTGCGGCCATTGGTAATAGTGAAACTCATCTCTGTTTAGTTGCTAAAGATATTACTAAAAATATTGTTACTGGTGCTGTGATTGTTGAAATAGATCAATATAATAAAATAGGTAAGATCGTAGGCCTTGTTGTTAATCCCAAATATAAAAACAAAAAAATAGGGCAAACCATTGTTCAATATGTAACGACACTTTTATTAGAGCAACATAAATTGCTTAATTCTCTCTATGCCACTACAAGAATGGTAGAAGCAGGAGTGCAAGTCATCTTTTTGAAAAATAATTACTTACCATTAGGAATTTTTCCGAATGCGCACCGATTGAATCAGTATGAAACTGTGTCTCTATTTGCTAAATATAGATCAGGGATATTGGAGAATAGAGAATCATTACCCAATGTTTCTAAAAGTTTAATGCCTTTATATCTCTCCACTAAAAAATTAGTTCCCACTCTAAGCATTCCAAAACCACTAGATGAACCCAGTATAACAAAATTAGATATTGATCAAGAATGGGATTTTGAAATTATTCAGGCGACAAGTTATGTTTATCGCAAATATCTTGAAAGATTTCCCGATATGAATGATCGATTTTTTCCCTTTCATTCTCCCAATATGCTTATTGCAGACACAACAGGAAGAATAGAAATTTTCGCTTATTTTAGTAAAAGCGATGGCTATTGTACTCTCATACAATCTACGACACCCATTTCTGATTTACGAACACATCTCTCTAGTCTTTACATGCAATTAGATGACATTGGAGTTTCTTATTTAGAAGTTTTAGTTAATGTTAAACATTCAATTTTTATTGATACATTATTGAGAGGTCAGTTTCTCCCATGTGCGCTATATCCAGCAATGAGAGAAAGAAATAATTTGTATGAAGATTATGTTGTGATGAGTAGATCCATGGAGCCATTAAACTTTAGAGGTATGGCCATTCTCTCACCGTTTAAACCTTTTGTAGATCAATATGTAGACGCATGGAAAAAAGCCAATTTAGATTCTATTGAGGTTATCTATGAAAAAAAATAATCTACAGTCAGTTGAAAGTCTCTGTTCAATTGATTCGCCTTATTTGAACTTTCGATCTAGCGATGAGCTATTTATAAAAGCAATGATTGAGATTACTAATTGGCATATTGAAAATTCTGATTTTTATCAAAAGCTAGCTAATTCTCTAAAATTTGATTCAAGTAAGATTAAAAATATTGATGATTGTGTAATGATACCTGAACTTTGGGCTCATTTTTTTAAGCAACATGAACTTATGTCAATTGATTCCAAAAATATTTTTCTACATTTAACATCATCGGGTACATCAGGGCAGAAATCTCAAATTTTTTTTGATGAGTGGACAATAAGCTCTGCTCAGAAAATGGTAGATTGGATTTTTCAATATTACGGTTGGATTACCCCAGATGCAAAATGCAATTATATCCTTTTTAGTTATGAAACTGAATCCTCTTCTAAATTAGGCACTTCCTATACTGATAATTTTTTATGCAAATATGCACCTATAAATGAAGTCTTTTATGCTTTAAAACTTACAGGAAGTGGAGGCCATGAATTTGATAGCTTTGGAACTATTAATGCATTTATTAATTTTGAAAAGCAAAAGCTACCTGTTCGATTATTTGGTTTCCCGGCATTCCTTTATTTTGCACTTATGCGAATGAAGAATTTAAAAATAGCACCTTTAAAACTTCATTCTGATTCTTTAGTCTTTCTCGGTGGGGGTTGGAAAGGTCATGCCGATAAACAAATTAATAAACATGAACTCTATGCACTTATTGAAGAAATGTTAGGAATTCCAAATGAACGGTTACGTGACGGGTTTGGTTCAGTTGAACATTGTATTCCCTATGTTGAATGTTCTAAACATGAATTTCATATTCCTGTATGGTCGAGGGTTTTTATCCGAGACGTAGATAATTTGCGAGTGTTGTCAAAAGGTGAGCAGGGATTTTTACATTTTGTTTCACCATATATAACTTCAATGCCAGCTCATTCTGTTATTATGGGAGATATAGCGACCTTGCATGAGGGAGACACTTGTAATTGTGAATTAGAAACACCCTTTTTTAGAATTCATGGACGCGCTGGAAGTTCAAAAAATAAAAGTTGTGCAATAACTGCAAGTGAACTTCTAAAAGGAAAAAATTAATGAATTTATGGCAAGGTGAGATAGTTGCTCAAGTCGAATTTATTAAGCAGCTAGTTAAACATAAAAACAATTTGGAAATTTGGAGTCAAGCTCCACTGGAGCATGATGTTTTATTTTTTACTCTTCATAAAATAAGCAATGAACTTAAAAATAAAACAATATTATTTCACGATTTAGTCGCTGATTTAAAAACTAAAAGTGATATAACTGATGATGAAATTTATTTATCTATTCAATCATTGATCGATTTCATAGAAATAGACAATCTTCGATTGAAATTAAAAAGAGAATTTCAGTCAGAATATCCTTTTGAGTTAAAACGTATCTCTTTAAAAGAAAATCATTTTGAGTCTTGGAATCCTCTTGGAGTATTGATTCATGTTACTCCAAATAATTCACCGTTATTAGGTGTTTTTGCCATGCTGGAAGGTCTTTTAAGTGGAAATATAAATGTTTTAAAACTTGCGAGGAAGGATAGTCTTTTTGCCCCTCTCTTCTTTTCTCATTTATGTAAACTTGATCAAACAGGAATTCTAAAAAAATATATATTTATCGGAGGGATTTCCTCTCGTGATCAAGACGCAATCATCAATCTATTTTCTGTTGCTGATGTCATTTCGGCATGGGGAAATGAAGAAAGTATTAAATCTATTAAAGAGTTAGCTCCAAATGGAACAAAGATCATAGCTTGGGGACATAAAATCTCATTTGCTTATATCTCTAAAGTTGAAACTTCTAATAAAAATATAATTGATAAATTAGCATGGGAAATTTGTAATAATGAACAGATGGCCTGTTCTAGCCCTCAATGTGTATTTATTGAAGATGCCAGCTTTAATGATTTAAAGTCGTTTTCTAAACAACTTTCAGAATCCTTAAAAGTAATTTCTCCAACTATTAAACAAGTAGAACCAGGATTTGCTGAAAAAGCTGAATTAACAATAACTGCTGAACAAGTTAAACTAGAAAGTGTTTTTGGCAATGCTGAATTGATTGCTGATGCTAATAATGCTTGGAGGATTTATCTTGATATGAACGAAGGTCTGAGTGCTTCTCCTTTATTTAGAACAATATGGGTTAGACCTTTAATGAAAAAAAATATTGTTTCTGTTATTAGACCTTATAAAAAATATTTGCAAACGATTGGGCTTGCCGCTGGCGCATCTGAGATTGAAGGTTTAATGCAAGCCTTTTTTCAAGCAGGTATTCAAAGGATTAGAACTATTGGTGCTATGACAGATTCTTATATTGGAGAACCTCATGATGGAATTTTTGCTTTAAGATCATTTTGTCAGAAAATTTCTTTCACGGATGGCCTTCTGTTGGATCAAAAAGCCTCAGTACAATTATATTCTAAAACTAATAATAGAGTCTCTGATTCAATAATGACTAAAGCTGATTTCCAAAATCAAAAAGTAGACCCTGCCTATTCTCAACTTTTTTTTCATAGTGGTGGAAGCTCCGGAGCACCTAAACTTTCGATATTCACCTATGAAGATTATAATCGTCAGATGGAAGTGGCCGCTGAAGGCCTATACGCAGCTGGCCTTGATCCAAGAGTTGATAGATGTATGAATCTTTTTTATGCCGGAAGTCTCTATGGCGGATTTATAAGTTTCTTTACAATCTTAGAAAAAATGGAGGCCATACAGTTTCCCATGGGAGCATCAATAGATTTTGATTTAGTCGCTGAAACTATTGTCAAAAATAATGTTACAACAATATTAGGAATGCCGTCGTATCTAATGCAACTTTTCACTCATAGTGAAAAAGTATTAAAAAAATATTCTGGCATTCAGAAAATATTTTTTGGCGGTGAACACTTTCCAGAAACTCAGAGAAATTATTTAATAAAAAATTTCAAAGTGAATATAATTCGCTCTGCTAGCTATGGATCGGTAGATGCTGGACCATTAGGTTATCAATGTGCATTTAGTATAGGTGGAATTCATCACCTAAATGAAAGATTACATTCTCTTGAAGTTGTTGATCTTTTTGAAGATAAAGTGATTTCTAATGGAGAAATTGGTCGTTTTCTCTTTACCTCAAAAGTTAGACATGGACAAAAGATTATTAGGTATGAAATTGGTGATGTTGGCCGAATCGTAGAAGGTCCTTGTCCTTGTGGAAAAACCGGAACTCGTTTTGAACTTCTTGGGCGTCATGGTGATGTTTTTCGCATTGGAACTATTTTTTTGAGTTATCAAAAAATCCAAAAAATACTTATTGATAAAATTGGGAATGCAGGAGCGTTTCAGTTACATCTTTTTCCCGGCACGGCCAATACTAAAGAAAAATTACTAATGCTTTTAGAAAAATCACAAGACCTTGTCATGTTGGATAAAGAAATTTATCAATTAATAATTGATCATTATGATGATCTCTGTGAAGTAGTTATTAAAGATTTAGTATTAGATTTTGAAGTGCAAATTAAAGAGATTAGTAATCTCGAGCATAATCCAAAAACTGGTAAGCTACGTTCGGTCGTTGATCACAGAAATAATGGAGGATGAGAAAATGAAAAGATATGACATCGAAGAAATTATAGAACATGCAAAAAAATATTCTCCCTATTATAAAAATTTATATAAAGAAATAAATTATAAGAAATTATCCGATTTACCTCTTGTAGATCCGATTAATTTTTGGAAATCTATTGTTATCACTAAGGAGAACCCTACGGGAATAGTTTTTAAAAGTGGAGGTAGTACTGGTTCACCCAAACATTCGTATTTTACTTATGATGAATGGAGGTCATTTACATCTCATTTTGGATGGGGAATGGCACAAGGTATTCTTGCACCAAATGATAAAGTGGCCAATCTTTTTTATGTGGGAGATATGTATGCTTCTTTCTTGTTTATTAAAGATTCTTTAGAATCAATTGCTGAAAATGAATTGCCACATACTCACTTTCCTATTGGAGGGGCAACTCAATATGATCAAATTTTAAAAACGATGAACGAATTCTCAATAAATGTAGTGGCCGGAGTTCCGACAGCTCTTTTAGCTTTATTTGAAAAATATCAATCTAATCGTTCAGACTATCCAAATATAAAACTTAATAAATTATTATTTGGTGGTGAACATTTATATCCTGACCAAGAAAGAGCTTTTAATAATATTTTTCCCGGAATTCAAATTTCATCAATAGGTTTAGCAAGTGTAGATGGCGGATTATTGGGTTATATTACTCCTGATTGTAAAAGTGGGGAACATCGTGTTTTTGATGATGCAACTATCATTGAAATTGTAGATCCAGATACTTTAGAAGTTATCAATGAAAAAAACATTGTGGGTAAAGTACTACTGACTAATTTAACCCGCAAACTTATGCCTATTATTAGATATCCAGCTGGTGATATGGCCATGTGGTTGGATGAGAGTGATAGGCCATATAGGAAATTTTGCCTCAAAGGAAGGGCCGATGAAGGTGCTCGTTTGGGAACTATTACAATTCTCTTTGAAGAAATACGAGTTATGCTACAAAATTGTCTTATTGAAAATTCAGGTATTCAATTCCAGTTGGTATTAAATCACTTTGCTCATAAAGACGAATTGATAGTGAAAATTGCGGGAATGGTTAACCCAGATGAGACTAAAAAAATATTAAAAATCTTTGAATCAGAGAAAAAAGTTTATCTTGATTCTTTAGAAAAAAATCTTATTCATCCAGTAAAAATTCTAAGTGTATCAATGCAAGAGCTCGAGTTAAATCAGCGAACTGGTAAACTTAAAAGAATAATAGATAACAGAAAATAGGTTGGACTCCATCATTATGGATGAGCTTCCTCAGTTTCTGCTCCTTCAACCGCTGGAAAAAATTGTTGTTTTTGTCCAATAGCATGCCCAGCTGGGATCGGTTTTCCAAGCTCGTCGATAGAGAAAACATTTTCTGGAAGGTTGAGAGATTGTCTAAGTTTTTCCATTGTGATCGGTGCAAAAGGGTGAAGCATAATCATTAGGTTTTTGAGCACATAAAAACACGAATAAAGAGCATCGGCCCTAGACTCTTCAGGCATACGATCATCATGTGGCTTATATTGAGTAAAAAAGCTATTAATGAGTCTGGCATAGTTTTCTATCGCAAAAAGGAGAGTTGAATATTCAGCACGTTCCATACTTTTTAAGTATCTTTGAACAATTTGCATTGTTTCTTTTTCTGCTTTTTCTAATATTTTTCCATCAGGAACAACTCCATTAAATTTTGAATGAGTAGCTGCTATTGGCTTTTCTAAGGCCGCATTAAGTGGACCTGCTAAAAATTTATTACGTTCATGAAAAGTATTGAAATCAAAATTTGATGATTTTTCGGGAAGACTTAAAAGTGCTAAAAAATATCGTACTTGATCTGGGTGATATCCTTTTTCATTGAGCATTTGGTCACCAGTAAAAAAATTACCCAATGATTTACTCATCTTTTCACCTTCAACCATTAAATGAAAACAACCAAAAATATCCGTAAGTTGTAATTCACCGGCCACTGGAAGCTGATTAGGATTTGTTTGAGAACCTAACCATAAAGCACCTTGCATTAGAACATAAAAATAAACATTATCTTGACCTAAAAATTGAAAAATACGAGATTCAGGGTCTTTCCAAAATTTTTCATATTCACTTACATCTCGACCTTGGTTTTTTAACGCTACTTTAGAAAAAGAAATAGGAGCAATTAATGAATCCGGCCATACGTAAAGTGTTTTTCCTTCCATTTCTGGATCTAGATCTTTGGGAAGAGGGATACCCCAGCTAATATCACGTGTGATTGAACGATGGGCCCAGCCATCAAGTAAAGTACATGGAATTCCTTTTGCTTCAAATATTTTTAAAGTTTCATTCATGTCTGATTTTTTTTCAAATTGAACAACAACTTTTTTTCCAGGTGCATATCTACTTTTATGTTTTGGGAGTGTTTCTCTCATTTCTTTAAATAAGGGTTCATGTGTATTATCAAATTGAAAGGCCGGCTGTACTGTTTCATGAACATCATTAAAAACAGGAGTACGCCACTTTCCTTTTTTACTTTGAATCCATTCTTGAAGTTGTTCTGAGACTTTCCATAGATCAAGCCACCAGTGCACAGTATCTTTTAAGATTGGAGTGCAGCCACTGAGTGCAGATACTGGATTTATCAGTTCACTTGGATCATATTGAGTCCCACAAACTTCACAATCGTCACTGTAGGCCTTTAAATTATCGCATTTTAAGTTTGGGCATTTTCCACTTACATTTCGATCTTGCAGAAAACGATTTAAAGTAGTGTCATACCACTGCTTACTTGTTTTTTTCTCAAGCATATTATTTTTATAAAGTTGTCTGATCATATCTTTTGAAATTTCACTATGCATAGGAAAACAATCAGGTTGAGAAGTACCAGAATAAACATTGAGTGAGATTGCGTAGCTATCCATTGTTTGTTTTTGTTTAGCATGAGTTTGATCTATAAACTCTCTCACTGTCTGTCCATTTTTGAGTGCTGCAACTTCTGTCGCTGAACCATGGTCATCTGTACCGCAAACAAAAAGTACATTTTCATCACCAATGAGCATACGTAAATAGCGAGCGAGAACATCTGCAGGTACATGTGCGCCGGCCAAATGTCCAAGATGAGCTGGCCCATTGGCATATATCATCCCAGCGGTAACAACGGCCTTTTTTGGTCGTTTAATATTTTGGAGTATTGTTTTAACGTCAGTTGGAGGAGTGTATTGTTTATTCATTCAAATTTCCTAAATTGTTATAGTTCTTGTAGAAAGTTTAACTTATTTTGTTACAATGATAAAGTAGGGGAATCAAAATGGATAAAGAAAGCAAACAGCTAATTTTTGGTATAGTTTTAACTTTACTTATTTTTGCTTTAGCATTGTATTTAAGGCTTAAAAATTAGTCCATTCTGGTGTTGTGTATATTGGATCATTGGGTGCTAGTATATATTGTCCAATGCCTAAGTTTCCAAATATAAAATCAGGAACTCTAACTCGATAAAAAATTCCTTTTTCATGATTATGTGAACTGATAACGTTGGTTTTGGAAACTATCGCCGAATGTGCACTACCGTCTTCGTAAGGAACAAATAGATCATAATGTTCTTGTTTCTTCAGGAAAAACTCAATAATAAAAGTTCTAAGATTTTTCATATCTTCTTGGTCGAAAGTTGAAACTAAAAAACTATTGGGATATTTCCTTAAGATAAGTTTCTTTTTAAGTTCATCATGAAAGAGATCTTTTTTATTAAAGACAATTAGTTTTTCTTTTTCAAAAACTTTTAATTCTTTGAGAACATCTTCGGTTACTTGTAATTGTTTTTCAAAATATGGATCAGAAATATCACAAACGATAACTAAGAGATCTGCCTCTAAGGCCGATTCTAGAGTCGTTTTAAATCCGTCAATTAATGTATTGGGAAGATTTGAGATAAATCCAACAGTATCAATCATAATCATAGGTGGTTTGGTATCAGGATTGAGCATTCGATAAGTAGAGTCTAATGTTGCGAATAATTTATTTTCCTCAAGCACTTCGACTCGACAAAGGCGATTCATGACGGATGATTTACCCGCATTAGTATAACCAACTATGGCCGCTGTGACGGCCTGGTTTTGTCTTTTTTTTCTTCTTTCACTTCTTTGCCTGGTGATTTGTTCAAGCTCTACTTTATAAAATTCAATTTTTTCTCTTATAATTCTTCGGTCAAGCTCTATTTGCTTTTCACCTTCTCCACCTAAAACTCCAACACCACCTCTTTGTCGGTTTAAGTGAGTCCAAAATCCAGAAAGTCTTGGGAGCATGTATTGTAATCTTGCTATTTCAATTTGAATTTTTGCTTCTCTTGTACGTGCATGTTTGGCAAAAATTTCTAAAATAACATGAACTCTGTCGACAACAGAAAGTCCGGTGATTTCTCTGATATTTGTAACTTGGCGAGCTGTAAGTTCAAAATCAAATACTAAAAGTTTTGATCCTTCTTCTTTGGCTATTTCAGCAATCTCTTTGATTTTTCCTGAACCTAGGATAGTTGCTGGATCAATATCTTTTTTATTTTGTATATGATCAGATGCTGTCTTAATATCAAGTGTACGAAGAAGTTCACGAAGTTCAGTCATAGACCGCTTAGATTCAGTTTCAGTTTTGTGTTCCGGGAAACTAGGAGAAACTATTGAGACAAGTGTAGCTTGATAATTAGGATCAATATTAAATTCGAGATCAAGCATTTATTTTCACCATTCTGTTATCTAGCAGTCTGGTATTTCCTAAGCGATAGGCACCTATCACGACCGCGTCTATTGTTAATTTAGTATCTAATTTAAGTGGAGTTAAGTCTTTGGCATTTAGAATTTCTAAGTAATCCCATTCGCTCTGTTTTAATTCGTTCTCAATTATACTCTGCGGATCTTCAGATTGAAGTAGCATTTTTTCAATCTTGATTAAGGTTTGTGGAAGTCGTAATGCTTTTATTTTCTGTTCTTCATCTAAATATTGATTGCGACTTGAAAGTGCAAGGCCCGCTTGGTTTCTAATGATGGGCATAATATGCATCTTAATTGGGATTTCAAGATCATTAATCATTTTATTTATGAGTACACATTGTTGATAATCTTTTTGGCCGAAATAAGCGTTAGTGGCCTTGGCGATTGTAAATAATCTAAAAACAACTGTAGTCACTCCGTCAAAATGTGTTGGTCTAAACTTTCCACAAAGTAATTGAGTCATTTTTCCAACTGAAATAAGTGTTGAAAAGTTCTCGGGATAAATTTCACTATTACTATTAGGGGCAAATATGATTATTTTTGACTGTAATATTAAATTTAAATTTGCAATCTTTTCTAGATCTTTATCTAGCGTTCTTGGATATTGATTGAAATCCTCGTTAGGACCGAATTGTTTTGGATTAACAAAAATAGTAACCACTGTTATATCATTATCATCACATGATTTTTCTATTAAGGTGAGATGCCCCGCATGTAAATTACCCATTGTTAGAACTAATCCAATTGTTAGATTGGGAGTTAATGAATTTCGAAATTCATCGAAACTGGACCTGGTATCAAAAATTTTCATCATAATTGTATTCTATTTAAAATAAGTGAAGCGAGTTTTTCTTTTGATAATTGACCTTCAAAAATAATTTCTTTCTTTTGCATTATTCGATAATAGGCATCAAGATTGTTAAATCCAATGACGGAACAATTATCCTGAATTCCATTATTAACTTTTGTTCCAATTAAGAGGTCAACAGGTTTTGAGTTGAATTTTTCTAAAAGGACTTCATTGGATAAATTAGTTTCAGCGGCAAAACCAATAATCTTTAAATCAGGGTAATTGCTATCGATGATTGATTTCAAAATATCTGTTGATTTGATAATAGGCAGTGAGTCGCCTAATTGTTGTTTTTTTAATTTCATTTCAGCTATTGGAAATTCTATGTCTGAAACAGCAGCTGCTCCTATATAAAGATTTGCATCGGCTAATTCTTTTATAATAGCGTTGCTCATTTGAGTGACAGTACTAGTGCGTATTAGTGAAAAATGCGGATGCTTTGTCAATAAGTCGAGTTTTGGAGTAGAGTTAAGGCCGGCAACAATACTTACCTGAAAACCTGATTTTAAAAACTCACAGGCCAGAAAATATCCAGTCATTCCTGAAGAGGAATTTGTGAGATAGCGAACTGGATCCAGAGGACTAATTGTCGCTCCAGTGGAAATAACAATTTTTTTCTCAAGAAAGTTGGTAGAGAGTAATGGGACAATTTCATTTATCTCTTCTACCGTTGGAAGTTTTCCATCGCCAACATCTCCACAGGCCAGCAGGCCTGAATTAGACTTTGAAATAAAAATATTTTTTAAGTTTTTAATTTTTTGTATTTGTTTTAAATTTTCTTCAGTAAACGGGTGATGAAGCATATTGGTGTTCATAGCTGGAAATAAGCTAATTATTTTATCACTCGTGACTGACAAAAAGACAGAGCTTAATAAGTCGGATGCTTCCCCACGAGCAAGTCTTGCTAATGTATTTGCTGACAATGGAGCTATTACTAATTGATCACACCATTTTGAAAGTGAAATATGTAAAACATTATCATGAACAAAATCATCTTCTGATAAGTATACTTCTTGTGCCCCTAAATATTTGAAGACTTGAGGAATAACAAAGTTTAATGCACCCTTGGTTAAAATAACTTTTACTTCATGACCAGCATTGATGAATCCACGAGCTAGGTCTAATGATTTATAGGCGGAAATAGAGCCGCTAACTCCCAGTAAAATTTTCATGTGAAATTTATTTCATAATTCATTTAAGTTTGCAATTCTAAGGTAGGACTTTAGTGACAAAAACTTTAGTTTTCGGGATATAAGTGAAAACATAGAGAGACGAGAAGTAAATAATTGAGCTTGCCTGAGTGAGAATGAGGAACCAAGCAATTTTAGTTAATTTTCTATCAACCTTATGTTTTGTATAGTGCGTTTTTATAGTTTGTGAATGATAGGCATCAGTAGTGGCCCCAGGAGCACTATATTCAGAAATTTTATTCTGAACTTCATTGTCCCGATATTCTTTCCTTTTCTTGTCTAATTCTTCTTCTGTCACTATTTCACCTTTTTTTATATCATGACTAATCTTATCGGATAATCACGAGATAAACTAAAGTTGAGGTAACTTATTGAAATCTTTTTATATAATCACATCTCTGGCACAGAGATTCTTGCAACTTTTTGTGCCTAAATCCATCTTTCATCGATATAGCGCGATCTGATGTAAGGATGTCAACTAAAGGGGTATCAGAAATTTTACCCAGCTTGATACAGGCCTCTTTGTCTAGACAGCAAGGCACAACGGTTCCATTTGCATGAATACCAATATGAGAGGTTAGTCCATGACAAGTTCCGGTAGTAGAGATTTGAGGAAGTGATAAGTCAGGCCAGATAAATTTTGAGTCAAAATGTAAATAGACTCGATTCCAGATTCTTTTGCTCTTTACTGAGGCCACATCAATATCATTGTTAATTGTGATTTGATAAAAATGAGCAATAGTTTGAATAATATCTAAGTTAGAATTATTTTGTACATCATGCTCTAAGATATTCCAGAGACGGTAATTAAGATACAGATCTGGTTTTCTTTCATGAGCTAATTTGGAGAAATTTAAAATATCCAAAAGATAGGGAGTAATATCTTTATCTTTAAAATTGTCCTTAAAGCTATGTACTGAGAAGTTAATTTGATGAATTGCTGATGAAGTTGTAAGTAAATCTTGATAACGGTTTAATAAAATTCCATTAGTAGTAAGATTGATTTTAACATTTTCGTTCTCGCAAAGTTTTATTATTTGAGGAAAGTCAGGGTGAGCTAAAGGCTCTCCCATTAGGTGTAAACAAACTTGCTCTGTAAGTGGGGCAACTTCTTTTATGACCTTTTCAAATAGAGAAAGTGTCATAATAGATTTATCTCGTTCAACTACAGGACAAAAAGAACACTGTAAGTTGCAGATATTAGTAATCTCAATATAAACGCGTTTAAATTTTTTCATTTTCATGTTATCTATCACAATATGGAAACAAATCAATTTTTTTATTTTATATGTAATATTGGAAGCGAATCTTTTTTAAAGGAAGAGATCAAGATATTTTACCCAGAATTGCGCTTTGCTTTTTCTGCCCCTGGTTTTTTAACCTTTAAAGTGGTCTCAACTTTTCCACACCCGTTTGCTCCTGTTTTCACCCAGAGATATGGTAAATTCATTGCCAGAGGCCCTGAAGATGAGATGAAGAAAATCAAATTGCCTGAACAGGAAATTATTAAAATTAATGAGAATATGTATTATTTAGGACTTCCTCTCTATCCTGCTAATCAGCTATATCAAGAACATCTCTTGCCTGATAATTCTCCTTCACGGGCATATTTAAAAATTAAGGAAGCAGCTGATAGAGCCAATATTCAATTCTCGGAGGGAGAATTGGCACTCGAAATCGGATCAAGTCCAGGGGGCGCCTGTTTTGCATTATTATCAATGGGACTTAAGGTAGTTGGTGTCGACACAGGGGAGATGGATCCAATTTGTCTGAATAATCCAAATTTTACTCATTATCAGAAATCGATTCAACATTTTGACCCAAAATACATAATGGATAAACTTGATTGGTTATTAGTGGATATGAATCTCGCACCAGAGGCCACACTGCATGAAATAGAAAAAATTATTTTAATACACGGTCATCATTTAAAAGGTGTTTTTATTACACTTAAAATGACTAAACTTGCACTTGTAGCTCGAATACCTTTCTATAAAAAGCTGGCAAAACAAATGGGAATTGAAGTCGAGTTAATGACTCAATTACCATCTCATAAACAAGAATTTCTTCTTTTGGGCAAAATTTCACCCAATATATAAAATTTTAGATTTCCATTACAATAATGTAATTGGAGATTTTATGAAAAAAAATCATATTCCGTTTTTACTGCTTACAGTTCTTGGATGTCAGTCACCCTTATATAAAAGACTACCTTCCTCAGATATAAAAGTATTAAACACTCAGTCAGTCTCATCCATATATTTACTTGAAATGGAACTCCTAAGTCTAAAAAAAGAAGAATCAAATCTCTTAATCAAGTTGAAACAGGAAAGAGATGGTGATGGATCTCAATATGCTCAAGACTTACACACGCTAGATCAGTTACAAGAAAATATTAAAAAAAGTGAAACTGAAAAGAAAACATTTGAAGACAATTTGGCCATAAGCTTTGAACAAACAGGTGAAGCATTACCATTTTCAACTTCAATTAATTTTACTAAAGACTGGCGGATTCAAAAAGAAAAACTAGTGATTGCAAATGCAGAAAATTATGCACTTAAGTCGGGTGTCATCATTCGAGAATATGCAATGAATATGTCAGACACAAATGATTATCAATTAGAAGTTTATCATTATCCCAAGCAAGCAGATCTTATAAATAATAGATATAATGCTACCATGACTTGTAATGCCCCTTTTGAAGTTAAGCAGGATTTATTTTTTTATAAAATACCAAATGGAAATAAAGCAAAATTTCAAATCATCGAACAAAAGGGAAAATCACCAAAAAATACATTTAAATTTTCAAAATTAATTACAAAATGTGAAATGGAATTTTCAAATTTTTTACACCCAGAAAAAAAATATGGAGTTGTCCTAATTCCAGAATCAAGTCGAATCAATCAAATAGCTGAACTTCGAAATAAAATTGATACATGCTTCTTACCTAATACAAATAACTTAACAGGTATTGAAAAGTTTTTTTTAACACAAAATTATCAATCGATGACTTGTCCTGTGAACGTTAATACTGAAGATTTGAAAACTTTAGAAGATCCGATGGAAGGACTTAAAGCAAAAGCTGAAGCACTACTTGGGATGCCTTTGCCTGAAGATATTATAAAAAAGAAGAATCCATTTCTAGATTTAGATTTTTCTCATGCACCTAAACTAAATACTATTTTAATTTCATATCTTGTTTTTAGGGCCGATCTATATGGAAACTTAATTGCCAGATTAGTAAAATGGCATGCAGCTCATGGCGCACAAGTAAGGATATTAGTCTCTGATGTAATTACATTAAAAAAAGATCATCAAATGCTCTATGGATTACAAGAAAGCTCAGATAATATTAAGCTTCAAGAGTTTCGTTACGATTCATCTGGAAACGGTGGAGGATTGTCTGATTTTATAAGTCAATTTCATCGAACAATGCACGTAAAATTATTTATTACTCTCGGTGATGCTGAACGAGATAATATTGTTTTCTTTGGTGGACGCAATATTCATGATGGTTTTGTATTTAAAGAAATTCCTAATTACTCAGCATTACCTGAATTAGTTCAATATGGTGACAGTAAAGATGAGAGCTTCGCTCACTGGAGAGATTTTGAAGTAAGAATAATATCTAAACCACTTGCTGAAAAAGTTGCTTCACATTATTTAACACTATGGGAAAGAGATTCTAATAAATTCACCATGAGAAGTATAAATCAAAATATAAATATTAATAAAAATGTAGATCCTGAGTTTTTTGAACAAAAAGACCAAACTCTCATCCGCCATTTAGTCTCTATTCCTTACAAAGATGATAAGGCCTTAGAAGATTTCTATATCAACTTATTTAATAGTGCAGAAAAATCTCTTCGACTTTCTACTCCCTATTTTCATCTCACAAAACCAATTGGAGAAGCACTACAAAATGCTGTAGCTAGAGGTGTTGAAGTTTCACTTATTACTCGTATAGATTTAAAAGGTGATACTGCTGATGCTATTTTAAGTGAAGTGAACAAAGGAACTATAAATAAATTTATAAATAAAATTAAGATATTTGAGTATACAGTCCCTAGTGAAATTCTACATTCTAAATTAGTTTTAATTGACGATAAGTTTACTTTTGTAGGTTCAGTTAATCTAAATAAGAGAAGCTTTATTCATGACATGGAAAATGGAATTATGATTTATAGTAAAAGCTATAATCAAAAAATGAATAAAATTATGGATACCTATCAAGTAACCGCAAGAGAAGTTAATGAAAAACAGAAGCTCACATTATGGAAAGAAATCATTGTTGGTCTCTTTAGCAAAGAATTATAATGAAAATAATATTTTTAATAATTTTCGCTTTCTTAAGTTATAATAGTTTTGCAATTACTTGCTATTCTAAAAATCAAGAAATAGCTATCAATAATCAAAAGGTTCTCGAGTGGAAAGCTAATACTAAAAATCAATATTTAAATAGAGGCCATATTGATGGAATCCTGATTTATAATTACTCAGATCAAAATGGGCACCACCATTACCAGGTTCAAATAGGCAATGATCATAAAGATACAATAGAGGTAATTTACAATATAAGTTTTGGCGATATACCTCAGGCATCATTAGGTTCGCATTTTGAGGCCTGTGGTGACTATATCACTTCTAATGCACCTACAGGAAGATATCCGGCCTCACCCGATGGCGCGATTATTCATTGGGTTCATAAGAGTAAAAGCCCCAAAAAACATGATTCTGGTTTTGTAATCGTAAATGGTGTTTTATACGGGACAAAATCAGGTCTTCAAATTAATTCACATGACTAATTGAAAATAAAAGCATTAAAATATTCTTAATATAAGAGATCCTTTTCTTTATGAGATATTTTTATGCGTTACTTTATTCTTTTTATCAGTATATTTTTAATTAGTGGGAATAGCTTTTCGCTAGATTGGTCAGCAGGTATTCTTGAAACTAAAAATAATAATCCTGAAATTCTTGCTTCTTCAAAATTAGTCCAATCTGCTCTCTATCAATTGCATTCTGCTCAAAATGGTTTTCTTCCTAAGTTGTCTGCGAGTGCAGGAACAAGCTATGGAACAAATAATACAAATATTGATCCCTTGAAAACTCATTCCTTGTCAATTACTGCCAATGAAAACATATTTTCTGGGTTTTCGGATACAGCAAAGGTTGATCAGGCTAAATATTATTTAACTGGTTTAGAAGAAAACCATAAAAGTGTTGTTGCAAAAATAAGTTTTGATTATAAATCAGGATTTATGAATTTATTATTTTCTCAAAAATATATTTTATTAACCAACGATATTATTAAAAGGCGAGCAGCAAATCTAAAATTAGTACAATTACGATTTGAAAGTGGAAGAGAAAATATAGGATCTCTCAATTTGTCAAAGGCCTATTTAGCACAGTCTAAATATGAATATTTATTGGCCACTAATTCACTAGTTTTAGCTCGGTCTCAATTAGGAAAAGTGCTTGGCCGAAATGAATATGAAAACTTAGAGGTGGTTGGAAATATTCCAGTAAATACACTAAAAGAGTCAAAAGTTAATTTTAAAGAATTGGTAATTTCAATACCTGAATACCTTAAATCAGTCACAGAAGAGAATTCAGCGTTAGCGGCTATTGAGTTGTCAAAATCAAGTTTTTATCCAAATATTAATCTAAGTCAAAGTATCTCTCGACTCAGTAATAATTCAGGACCTTGGAAGAATGCTTGGGCCATTGGTGCTGAGCTATCATTCCCATTGTTTAGTGGAGGAAAAGATTATTATACTTATAAAAGTTCTAGTGAGCTTTATAGATCGGCAGTTCTTAATAAAAGAACTATTCTAGATTCGGGAATTGTAAAACTACAAGATTCTTATTCGAAATTTTTAGAAGCAATTGCAAAAGTTGATGTTGATACTGCCTTTGTGGCGGCCGGTACATCTCGAGAAAGAATAGCAAAAGAAAAATACAATAATGGACTTTTAACTTTTGACGAATGGGACATAATTGAAAATGATTTAATTAATAGACAGAAGTCCTTAGTGCAAACAGAACGAGATAGAGTCATTGCTGAAGCATATTGGGAACAAGTTCGCGGAATAGGAGTGCTTCAATGAAGAAAAATAAAATTATAATTCTTATTGTGATAATTATTTTAGCTATAGGTGGTTATTTTGCATTTAAATATTATTCAAGAAAGTCTAATAATCTCTATGCAAACATGACTGAAGTTCCAGTTGTGAGAGATAGTATAAGTGTCCAGATTTTATCTACTGGAATTATTCAACCAGAAAATAAAGTTGAAATTAAACCTCCCATTGCTGGTCGAGTAGATAAAGTGCTTGTAAGCGAAGGAATAAAAGTTAAAAAAGGACAAATTCTTGCATGGATGAGTTCTACTGAAAGAGCTGCTTTGTTAGATGCTGCAAGTTCGAGAGGAGATAAAGAATTAAAAGAATGGGAAGAGATGTATCGCGCGACTCCTATACTTGCTCCTATTAATGGAATGATTATTCAACGAAATATTGAGTCCGGTCAAACTTTTACAACACAAGATCCAATCTTAGTTATGTCAGATAGATTAACAGTAAAAGCTCAAGTGGATGAAACGGATATAGCTCAGATAAAGCTAAAACAAAAAGCCAAAATCACACTTGATGCTTATCCTAGGGGCAATATTGAAGCTATTGTAGATCAAATAGCGTTTGATTCTAAAACAGTGAATAACGTAACAACCTATATTGTAGATGTACTTCCTCTTAATCCACCTGAATATATGAGAAGTGGTATGACTGCCAATGTAACTTTTGAAATATCACATAAAGATAATATCTTAGTTATTCCTGCTGAATCGGTTAAATCAAATGATGGAAAAAGTTTTGTTTTACTTGTAAATAAAATTAATAAAAAATCACCATTATTGACTGAGGTAAAACTTGGTTTAACAGATGGAAAAAAAAGTGAAGTTATTTCTGGTATAACTGATCAAAATCTCATCTTAGTTCAAGAATTTAAATTGCTAGATAGTCAATCAAGTGGTGGTAGTCCTTTTTCTCCAATGGGGGGAGCTCGTCGAGGTGGTGGCGGCGGAGGACATGGACACTAAAATGTTAACACTACAAAAAATTACTAAGTCATACACGATGGGGGATAATACTGTTCATGCACTTCGTGATATATCACTTAAAATAGAATCTGGTGACTATGTTGCTATTATGGGGCCATCTGGTTCTGGTAAATCAACATTGATGCATATCTTAGGATTACTAGATGTTCCTTCAGATGGTTCTTATAAAATTGATCAGACAGAGGTTTCACATTTTTCAGAAGATGAGTTAGCAGTATTAAGAAGAGAATCTATTGGTTTTATCTTCCAACAATTTAATTTATTGCCAAGAATGACGGCCAATGAAAATGTTATTTTACCATTAATTTATTCTAGAATTACTAATGGTAGCACTTACGGTGAGCAGTTATTAGAAAGAATGGGAATAAGCAAACGTCGTTTTCATCGTCCCAATGAACTTTCAGGGGGACAGCAACAAAGAGTTGCAATCGCTCGGGCCCTTGTTAATAAACCCAAGATTCTTTTAGCTGATGAACCTACTGGTAATTTAGATTCAACTAGTGAAAAAGAAATACTTGCTATTCTAAAAGAATTAAATGATCAAGGAATTACTATTGTTATTGTCACTCATGAAGAAGAAGTTGGTTTACAGGCCAAAAGACTAATTAGAATGCGAGATGGAGCTATTCAAAGTGATCAACGACTAAAAGAATTGACACCCAATTTAACTGTTTCAAATTCCTCAACAGGAATAGATCAATATTCTTTAATCCAAGAGATACTTGATTATTTCAAACAAGGTTTAAAAACTTTGACTTCAAACAAAGTTCGCACAGGTCTTTCAATGTTAGGAATAATGATAGGAGTCGCTGCCGTTGTTGCCATGTTAGCTATTGGCAGAGGTGCTCAAAAAGCAATTGAAGATCAGTTATCATCACTTGGGTCAAACTTACTCATATTGAGATCAGGTGCCGTCCGTGTAGGCGGTGTAACACAAGAGACCGGAGCTTCAACCAGATTAAGTATTGATGATGCTCAATATCTACAAGATCGTTTAAAGATGATTAAGTATTCTTCGCCAAATGTTTCGGGAAGAGGACAGGTTACATTTCTTAACAAAAATTGGAGTACGTATATAACAGGTTCTGGCAAAGACTATTCGCTCATTCACGCCAATACTCCAACTATTGGAAGATTTATTACTGAAGAAGACAATAGTAAACGTTTAAGGGTTGCTGTTATTGGTGCTACTGTAATTCGTGAATTATTTGGTAGTAAAAATCCACTCGGTGAAATGATTAAAATTAATAAAATTAATTTTCAGGTTATAGGTATTTTGCCAGAAAAAGGAGCAACTAGTTATCGTGATCAAGATGATGTAATCATAATCCCCGTGTTAACAGCGATGCATAGACTTATGGGAAAAGATTATGTCGATTCTGTGGACTTGGAAATAACTGACTCTGAAAAATTACAAATAGCAGAGGAACAAATTATTCAAATGATGAATCTTAGACATCGAATATCACCTAGTCTTTCTCAAAGCGCTTTTGAGATAAGAAATATGGCCGATATACAAGCGGCTGTTTCTGAAAGTAGTAAAACTATGTCAGTTCTTCTTTCTTCTATTGCTGCAATTTCTCTTCTCGTTGGCGGCATTGGTATTATGAATATAATGCTTGTTTCAGTAACTGAGAGAACAAGAGAAATAGGTTTAAGAAAAGCAATTGGCGCTAGAAAATGGGATATACTTGCCCAGTTTTTAACAGAGTCAGTAGTCGTAAGCACGATTGGTGGACTATTAGGAATATTTTTGGGTTGGATTATTACTGTTGCGATTTCAACTTTTTCTGGTTGGACAACTATTATTTCTTTATCATCCATACTCTTGGCATTTTTTTTCTCAGCAGGTATAGGAATAATTTTTGGAATTTATCCTGCGAGAAAAGCCTCAATGTTAAATCCTATTGATGCTTTAAGATTTGAGTAAAATTTTCCTTTTATTTTTTCGGTGTTAATTAAAATTGAAAAAACGGCCTTGGAGTAAATCCAAGGCATGCCCTTCTTTATTCTAGTACTTCATTTGTGGATATTTTTCTCATCATTTCACCCATGAAATAATTTTGTCGATTACTTCCATCTGTAAATTTATTAAAGTGTTCTAGATTTAAAAATGATCTACCATTTAATTTTAATACAACATCAACTTCCTTAAATGAAAAATCATATTTTGCAATTGCGGCACGATGATTTAAGTCTGAAACGCTTCGGCCATAAGTTGTGATTGGAGCAAGCCCATTGTCACAAGGAGTTGGTGAGCAGGCACCATACATCCTAATATTCATATCCGGGGTGATAACAGCTCGAACGATACCTCTTGTTCCTGGATAAACATTTACCCAAGTTCCAATGAAGTCTGCAGGCATAGCATATGCACTAGTTGTTATTATTAATCCTGAACACATTGTTAGAAAAAACTTCATAATTACTCCTTGTTTACAAGATTTAAACTTGTGATAAAGGTAATTTGCACTCAGATTGAGTTAAATTATAATATATTAATATTATAATTTTTATTTGATTAACCTATGGGATAATCTGTATAACCTTTTTCGCCATCGGTATAAAAAGTATTTGAATCAGCAACCTTGAAATTTATTCCTTTTCTAATTAGTGGCTGGTGCCATTTAGCCAGCCCACTTAAGTTCAACGTCACTCAA
>JAVHRK010000110.1:0-42568 GCA_036171615.1 Bacteriovoracaceae bacterium | reverse complement strand
CTGTTATTCCCGTTGATTTTTTGATTTCTTCCGGCTCACTTATTCCTATGACGGTATTAGATAAAATTGGTGGTATGCGTGAGGATTTATTTATAGATTATGTTGATACTGAATGGGTATGGCGAGCATTTCATAATGGATTTAAAAGCTTTGGTATATGTGCAGCGCACATGAATCATAGCCTAGGGGATAGGCCGGCAAAATTTCTTGGGAAAAGTGTAAGTTTACGCAGTCCACTTAGGCATTATTACCTTTTTCGGAATGCGGTACTTTTATATAAAGAACCATGGATTCCTCTGAATTTTAAGTTGGCAGATGCGTGGCGATTAGGCATAAAATACGTTTTATATTTATTGCTTGCAACACCTCGTTTGGAACATTTTAAAATGATGAACTTAGGATTGTGGCATGGCTTGATTGGAAAAACTGGGAAACTATGAGTAATATTATCTCAACAATTATTGTTAATTACAATGCTGGTAACCTATTGCGTGGTTGCGTTGATTCTCTCTTGAGTTGTTCTTTAGAGCTTGAAATCATTATTATCGATAATGCCTCTACTGATGGAAGTTTGAATGCTATACTTAACCTACCAAATATTAAAATTATTAAAAACTCAACCAATCTTGGTTTCGCTGCTGCTTGCAATATGGGAGCATCCGCCGCGACTGCACCCAACTTATTATTTCTTAATCCTGATTGTTCTTTTAAACCAGGAACACTTATTACTTTACTTGATGCCCTAATAAGGGACGTATCTATTGGTATGGTCGGAGCCTTGCTTATAAATCCAGACGGAACTGAACAACCAGGTGGACGCAGGGCCGTACCAACTCCATGGCGTTCATTCGTGCGCGCATTTGGACTAACATATTTTGCGGATCGTTGGCCTAAGTTATTTTTTGATTTCCACATGCATACCCAACTGCTGCCAGATCACTCAGTAGAAGTTGAGGCAATCTCTGGTGCCTGCATGTTAGTTAAGCGTGAAGCTATGAATGATGTAGGTTTATGGGATGAAGGATATTTTTTACATTGTGAAGATCTAGATTGGTGCATGCGCTTTCGACAAAACAACTGGAAGATTATATTTGTTCCAGAAGCCATAGTCACACATGAGCGAGGTGCCTGTAGTCAAAGTCGTCCGATATTTGTCGAATGGCATAAGCATAAAGGCATGATGCGATTTTATTATAAATTTTTTAATCACCAGTACCCAGGCGGGCTAATGGCCCTAGTGGCAGTGGGAGTGTGGTTGCGTTTTGTAGTTGTAGCAGCTAAACGTACAATTATACGGATTTTAAAATGAAGAATGTTGGCGTATTTGGCGCGACTAGTTTTGTAGGAACTTCTTTATTGCCACTTTTAACAAAAGCGGGTTTTAAGGTTACTACTTTTTCTAGAAAAACGACTCCATCAGAAGATAATATTCCCTCGTGGATTTCGCTGGCCCCCATTTGGATATTGCCAGAATATTTTTCCTTTTTAGAGAATAGAGGCATAAAGCGTCTTGTTGTATTGTCATCTACCAGTCGATTTACCAAAGAAGATTTAGTTGCTTATCAAATAATTGAATCAGAAAAACTACTAGAAGAGTGGGCAAATAAGCACGGAGTAGAGTGGATAATATTGCGACCAACTTTAATTTATGGTTACGGCCAGGATAAAAATATTTCTGAAATCACGCGCTTTATAAAACGTTTTTATTTTTTTCCAATATTTGGGAAGGCCAAAGGTCTTCGACAACCTATTCATGTCGATGATGTAGCAGGAGCATGTTTTAAAGCCTTACAAGAAGCACATCTTAAAAATCGTGCTTATAATATTTCAGGAGCTGAAATACTTTCTTATCGTCAGATGGTTGCACGTGTTTTTAATAGTCTTAACATGCAACCACGTTTCTTATCCGTACCTTTGTGGGCGTTTAGTATTGCCGTCTTTTTTATTCGTTTTATAACTCGTTATCAATCATGGTCACCGGCCATGGCCGAACGAATGAATCGTGACATGATATTTGAACACAATGAGGCCAAGCAAGATTTAGGATTTGAACCGAGGAAATTTGATCTTTGATATTAGTAAAAATAATACCGCCGAAATTAGAGAAACTACAATTCCTTTTCCCAACATCACTAAATCAAAAAATGTAAGTAAGCCAGGATAAAGACTGGCCAATAAGCATACACCAAAAAGTGGATGTACTCTAAAAGCTGTCGCTGTAATAAAAAAATAAAACCAAATAATAAGTGAAGAAAAAATAATTCCTAAGGTAAATCCCCAATACATGTATAGATATATAGGAAGAGTTAGATTCATTGAATTATAAATTCCTGCCGCCGCTTCAATAGTTTGTCCCATAAAGGCAGCACGGTAATATTGATTAGGATATACATCAAATGGGAAGATATTTCCTGGCACAAGATTATTAATAAAAATCTGTAACTGATTTTTAAGGGAATATTTCTCGTTAAAAATTGATAAAGATTTTTCATCATTAACATTTTTATAGTGAATCGGAAGCATGCTACTTTCAAGGTAAGAAATTCTTCCCATTAATTTATAAAGTACTCCTGAGTTAATAGTCATAGAGTCAGATATTTTGACAGAATGCTGTGGAGAATTTGGCTCCCTAAGTTTCGTAGCAAAGTTGTACCCAAATATCCCAAGTAAGCAGGGAATAATTAAATAAATAAGAAATTTTTTAAAATATTTTTTAAAAATAGGGCTTATAAACGAACATGCCCCTAAGTGTAATAAGGCAAGTGGAGCTGAACGAGAGCCCGAAAGAATTTTAATGATCATATAAAAAAAACTAGATTCAACTACAAAATTAAATGAACTAGTTGCTGCAAATAAAATATAGAAATCTAAGTTAAAAAACATATTGCCTAAAACCCAATAGTCATTTCGAGTATTGACGGTTTTTAAAGCTTCAAAAAAATTTATACTTGTCACAGAGATACCAATTGTGAAGATGACAGAAAGAATTAGGAAAAATATAGAATTTACCTCAGTCCACTTTGGATCTGATCGGAATTTCCAAGGGGTAATCCATATAAGAAAGATAGCTATAATAACCGTGAAAAAATTGAGCATAAAAGCTATTTGCATTGATTCATAATCAACTATTACTGGATTATAGATACCAATATAACCACGTAGCCAATAGAAAAGCGCAGGACTTACAAAATGAAAAAGAAAGTAAAAGGAGAGAATAACTATAAAAATGATTTTTAGGAGTTTGATATTTCGCATAATTGAAATGATTGATGGCTTTCATGAAAATTTAATTTATAACATGTAATATAGTACTTTGTTACAGGTGAGAATATCAAACTTATTAATATAGATATGACGCCATGCTAACTAATGCTTCTCTATGAATGTTGTTATTTTAATAATAGAATACCACGATGAAGAAATTAAGAGATTGGCTTAATGGTGTAATGTTAATTATAGATATTAAGGCTCGGAAGTTATTATTTCTCTCAAGCTTATTAGGCTTATTATGGTTTTTTGTAGAGCTCTCGTTTGTATATATTCTTCAGGGTTTCTTACTTTCCTTAAAAATATTATCGCCTGGCCAATTACAAGTTCCTTCATGGTTTCCAATTGGAATGTATCAAAGTACATTTCTACTTATTTCATTTGGGATAATGAGATCGGCATTAAACTATTTTAAGTCTTATTTTTCAATTGTGGCCCAACAAGCTTTTATAAAGTCTTGTCGAGAGCAAATTGTCGACACTGGTCTTGATTCAAAATATTTTTTATCTAGTTCTGAGTTTCTGACGCTATTTACTGATCGAGTAAATCAATCAGGCATTTTTGTACAATATCTCTCATTAGGGCTTGTTTCTGTCTCTTCTGTCTGTTTGTTTTTTTCTTTTGGTGTGTTTTATGCGCCAAAAGAAATGATATTTTCTTTAACTTTAACAATTATTCTTATGATTCCTATAAAAAAAACGACTCATAAAATCCAAGAAATTGGAGAAGCGCTTATTCTTGAGTGGAATCAAATAAATGAAGAAGTATTAAACTCTAAGAAGAATTTATTTTTTTTATCAGTTTATAACTTAATTAATTTCAAGAAAAAAGAGCTTCGTAAAAATCTGTTAAGATATGAGCAGCACTATGGGGCCTATGCTTCAGTTGCATCTATGATATCGTCTGTTCCCCTTTTTGTAGGAATTTCAGTATTAAGCGTCTGCACTTATTTATCTATTGAATATTTTCACACTGACGGAGTTAGGGTACTAGCTTTTTTTTATATTTTCTTAAGACTAGTTCAAGGCCTGAGTGAACTTAATTCCATAGGTGGGGCATTAAAATTAAGTCATCCTGCTTTTAATAATGTCAGAGATGCAATATTACATTTAAATAAAATGAATGAGAATTTAAATCAAAAACGCGAATTTCACGAATTTAAAAAAAATAATTCACAAAAAAAGATAAAGTTTGATGAAATTTCATTTGCCTACCCCAATGAATTACCACTTTATGAGAAGCTTCATGTTGAAATTACTTTAGGTGATGTTCTCGTTATAAAAGGAGTCTCTGGTTCAGGTAAGAGTACATTGTTAAAACTCCTACTAGGGTTAGAAGAACCAACAAAAGGTAGTATTTTAATCAATGGCACCAATGTTCTTGAGCTTGATCCCGATTGGAGATTACAGTTGGGTTATGTTGGTCCAGATCCATATCTTATTAAGGGAACTGTTCGCGACAATTTACATTTTGGTAATTTTGAAGTTGTAAATTTCTCTGATCAAGACTGTTGGGATGCTTTGTCGATGGCCGGACTGACATTAGAATTTCAATCTGGTAATATTAAACTAGATACAGTTTTGTCTGAGTTGTCCTTTCTTTCAACTGGACAAAAACAGAGAATGGCAATTGCTAGAGCATTTCTTCGTAAACCTACTTTTGTAATTTTAGATGAAGCAACAGCTAATCTTGATTCAACGACAGAGCAACAGATTATAGAAAATCTCCTAAAATTATCCCCCAAAATTATCACAATTATTGTGACTCATAAAAATTCATTTGATAAAATTGGAACTAAGTTTATTAATATAGGAGAAAAATGAACGACTGGAAAAAACTTTGCATTGCTGATAATTCTAGTATTTTCGAGGCTATGAAAAATCTTGATGAATCCGGAGCAAAGCTTGCGGTTATTATTTCTTCTGATTGGCAATTAAGTGGAACTTTGAGTGACGGAGATATTAGACGTGCCTTTTTACTAGGCTTAAATGCAAATGACCTAGTTACAAAAGCAATGAATCAAAGACCAATTATTGCTTCATCTTCCTTAAGCCATTGCGAATTAAAAGAATTAATGAAGGTCAATGATATTTCTCATGTGCCTGTCATAGACGAACATGGAAAACTAATTCGAGTTTTCTCTCTTAAAGAAGTTCAAAATACAGAACCCACAAAAGAGAATGCTGTTATATTAATGGCCGGAGGGCTTGGGTCTCGTCTAGGCGAGTTAACAAGAGATTGTCCTAAGCCGATGTTAAAACTTGGTGACAAACCAATCCTTGAAATTATTATTGAAAATTTAAAAGAATACGGGTTTCACCATTTTTTTCTATCTGTGAATTATAAATCAGAAATGATTGAATCGTATTTTGGAGATGGAAACAAGCACGGAGTTAATATTAGTTATGTTCGTGAGAAAGAAAGAATGGGAACTGCAGGTTCATTGAGTTTGTTTGAGCCTATAAACGATTTACCAATTGTCATTATGAATGGGGATGTATTAACCAAAGTTAACTTTTCTTCCTTAATAGATTTTCATCAAACCAATCAGCTTGATGCTTGTATGTGTACTTTTCGCCATGATTACCAAATACCATTTGGGGTTGTTCATTTCGATGGTGATCTTGTTTTGAAAATTGAGGAAAAGCCAATTCATTCTTCTCTCGTTAACGCTGGAATTTATTCTATGAATCCCAAACTATTATCTCTTATACCAGAAAGTACTTTTTTTGATATGCCTGTACTTTTAGAAAAAATTATTGCTGAAAAATTTCGAGTCGGAACATTTCAAGTACAAGATTATTGGCTAGATATAGGAAGACGTGATGATTTTCATCGTGCTGAAAAAGATTATAAAAATAAAATTAAATAGGTGAATTATGGTTAGTTACAGTGAACGATTAAATAAAGTTATTCCGGGCGGTGCCCATACTTATAGCAGAGGAGATGATCAATTTCCTGCTAATGCACCTCAGATTTTAGCTAAGGGAAAAGGTGCGTATACTTGGGATGACAAAGGAAATAAATTTTTAGATTATGGTATGGCCTTAAGAGCTGTTACATTGGGCTACGCTAACGAAGAAGTAAATCGCGCAGCGATTGAACAAATTGAGCTTGGAAATAATTTAACTCGTGCTTCATTAATAGAACTAGAAGCGGCTGAAGCTTTGGTTAATCTTATTCCTTGTGCAGAGAGGGTTAAATTTGCAAAAAACGGCTCATCTGTAACTAGTGCAGCAGTAAAACTCGCTCGGGCATTTACGGGTAGAAAAATTATCGCTAGATGTTTACAGCAACCATTTTTTTCTTATGACGATTGGTTTATTGGGGATACTGTAATTAAAAGAGGGATCCCTTCCGAAATTTCTAATGCTACAGTTAATTTTAATTTTAACGACCTAGCTTCAGTAGAAAATATTTTTGCAAAATTTCCAAATCAAATCGCTGCAATAATACTTGAGCCAGTAGCAACAGAAGAACCACAAAATAATTTTCTTCAAAATCTAAAAGCTCTGTGTGAGAAACATGGAACTGTTTTTATTTTGGATGAAATGATTTCTGGTTTCAGATGGCACTTGCAAGGTGCCCATACTTATTACAACGTACAACCTGACTTGATAACTTTTGGTAAGGCCATGGCCAATGGTTTTTCAGTAGCGGCACTTGCTGGTAAAAAAGAAATTATGGACCTTGGTGGCATTAAAGAATTAGGACAAGAGCGCGTATTTTTAATGTCTAGTACCCACGGAGCTGAGATGTCTAGCCTCGGTGCCTTTGTAGCTGCACTAAAAATATATCAACGCGATTCTGTTGTTGCTCATCTTTGGAATTATGGAAATAAATTAAAAAGTGGAATGAATACAATTGCTAATGAAATAGGAGTTCAAGATTTTATTGGACTTGACGGTGTAGATTGTTCTCCTGGATATTATGCTAGAGATAAAAATGGACAAGTCTCTTTGGAGTTGAGAACTCTTTTTTCACAAGAAATGATTAAGAATGGTGTTTTGATACCTTGGATTGCTTTGAGTACAGCTCACACAGATTCAGAGTTGAGTTTTACTTTAGAGGCGGCTCAAAAAGCAATGAAGATTTATTCTATGGCCTTAACTGATGGGGCCTCTAAATATTTAGTAGGGCCTGCAATAAAACCTGTTTTTAGAAAAATGAATTAGGATTTTTATGAATAAATTAAAAGTTGGTTTAATTGGCTATGGACTTATTGGAAAAGCAATCCATGAATCATTGAAAGCTTCAGAGACAGAGGTTTATATTTTTGATAAGGAGAAGATTGCAGAAAATAATTTTTTTGAAACAGATATTACTTCGACAAGTATCTTAACAGCCACTATTCAGGAGCTACGTCAAAAAAATATAAATCTAGATGCCATTGTTAATTGTAGTTATCCTCGAACAAAAAGCTATGGTCAAAAGCTAGAAGATGTTACTACTGAATCATTTAATGAAAATGTCTCGATACATCTGGGTGGCTACTTTAATGTCATGAAACAATTTGGACTTTATTTTAAAGAGATTGGTGGAGGATCTATTGTTTCTTTTTCATCTGTTTATGGAGTCATTGCTCCTCGTTTTGATATTTATGAAAATGAAAAATTTACTATGCCTGTTGAGTATGCGGCCATAAAATCTGCAGTTATTCATTTAACAAAATACATGGCCAATTATTTTAAAGGAAGCAATGTTCGCTTTAATGTTTTGTCTCCGGGAGGAGTATTAAGCGGCCATGATGAATCGTTTGTAAATGCTTACGGAAAATATTCACTAAGTGCACGTGGTGGAATGTTAGATCCTCACGATTTAGTGGGGGCAGTGAAATTTCTTGTTTCAAAAGATTCACAATATGTGAATGGGCAAAATTTAATTGTGGATGATGGTTGGACTCTTTAAATTAAATTCCAATCATTTGTTTGGTGATTATCTTTTTTTCTATTAAGTACTTTGCCCATTCAAGATCCATCTGAGAGTCAATTTCAAGGCAAAATGGTTCAGGAATTATATATGAGAGTGTGTCTTCATTGTAAAAACGCCCAAATTTTTTAAAATTTTCTATTGTGGTAATGTAAAAATTTCCACTTGGAGTAATTTGCTTCTTAAAGCTTTGTCTATTCGAATTTTCCATATTGATTATAGATTTTGAAACTATTGCTAAATTTTTATCCTCGTCTTGGATAAAGATCGGATGAGGAGAAGTGTGTCGACAAGCAACAATGCTGGTAGCATTGCTTTTTTCTAATTTCGTGATTGCATCTTCAATCCACTCGATTTTAGTAAATGGGCCAGTTGGCTCCATTAAACAAAGATATTTCCATTGTCCACCTTCATTTTTATCTAACCAATTTATAGCGTGCATGCATGCGTCAGAGCTTCTTGCATTGTCTGCAGCAAGCTCTGGAGGTCGCAAAAATGGTGTTCTTGCTCCAAAATTATTAGCTATTTTCGCATACTCGATAGAGTCAGTAGAAACGATAAGATCATAAGTTAATTTTGATTGCTTTGCAGTGAGTATACGATAAGCAATTAGCGGTAAATCACCAAGAATATGTATATTTTTTCCAGGTACACCTTTTGATCCTGAACGAGCTAATATCAGATATAATACGTCCTTCATTTTTACCTCTTTATTAGCTATATTGTAGCCAATGAAGCGGCAATTTTGTAAAATTTTTTAGATTAATATTAAAATAGAGAAGGACTAATTATGAAGCGAGCATTAGTTACCGGTGCAGATGGGTTTATCGGTTCACATTTGACAGAATTATTGGTTCGAGAAGGGTATCAAGTCCGCGCTCTTGCGTTATATAATTCCTTTAACGATTGGGGGTGGCTTGAAAAAATTAAAGTTCTTGATAAGGTTGAAGTAATCACGGGAGATATTCGCGATCCATTCTTTTGCAATGAAATCACAAAAGATATTGATATTGTTTTTCATTTAGCTGCTCTTATTGCCATTCCTTTTTCCTACAAGGCACCTCAAAGTTATGTTGAAACTAACGTCACTGGTACATTAAATATTTGTAAGGCCGCTCTTGATAATAAAGTAAAAAGAGTTATGCACACTTCAACCAGTGAAGTTTATGGAACAGCAAAATATGTTCCCATCGATGAAAAGCATCCGATACAACCCCAATCACCGTACAGCGCTTCAAAAATTGGAGCAGATGCCATGGCGATGAGTTTTTATTTATCATTTGGATTGCCAGTAACGATCGCTCGACCTTTTAATACTTTTGGCCCACGACAATCAGCTCGTGCTGTAATTCCAACCATCATTTCTCAAATTGCCTCAAGTAAAAAGTCGATTGAACTTGGTGACACGACACCGACAAGGGATTTTAACTTTGTAATGGATACATGTCTGGGGATGTTGCAACTGGCGACTTCAGAAAATACAATCGGCCAGACTGTTAATATCGGTTCTAATCGTGAGATTTCGATTGAGGACACTTTTAATCTCATTCGAAAAATTATGAATAAAGAAGATGTAAAATTAATTAAAGATGAAAAAAGAATACGCCCCATTAATTCGGAAGTTCATCGCTTATGGTGTGATAACACACTCATAAATAAGTTGACAGGTTTCAAGCCTCTTTACAGTTTTGAAACTGGTTTAAAAGAAACAATTGAGTGGTTTTTAAATCCTGAAAACCTAAAAAGATATAAAGTAGATATTTATAATGTATAAAAATATTGTTGATTTTATAAAAGCACTTTACCCAGATGAAAAGTTTATACCTTTGCATGCTCCCGTATTCCCTGGTAATGAAAAAAAATATGTTGATAATTGTATTGATTCAACATTTGTTTCGAGTGTTGGCGAATATGTAAATAAATTTGAAGAAATAATTTGTTCATACACTAAAGCCAAATACGCGATTGCGACCACCAATGGTACCTCAGCACTTCATATGGCCTTAATGTTAGTGGGGGTTGAAAACGATACGGAAGTTTTATCTCAAGCCTTAACTTTTGTAGCAACGGCCAATGCCATTTCTTATATTGGGGCATATCCTATATTTATTGATAGTGCAAAAGATAATCTTGGTATGTGCCCAAAAAGCTTGGAAGAATTCTTGAACACTTACACAGAAATAATAGGTGAGTATTCAATTAACAAGAAAACTAAAAAAAGAATTTCAGCTTGTGTGCCAATGCATGTTTTTGGTCATTCTGTAGATATCTTGGAAATTCAAAAGATTTGTAAAAAATATAAAATTCCGTTAGTCGAAGATGCAGCAGAATCATTAGGAAGTTTTGTACATGGAGAGCATACCGGCCTCATCGGTGATGTTGGTATTTTAAGTTTCAATGGTAATAAAATTGTCACATGTGGTGGCGGTGGAATGATTATTACTAATAATGAATTACTTGCTAAAAGAGCAAAACATTTAACAACTACTGCAAAACAACCACACAAATGGGAATTTTTTCACGATGAAATAGGATACAATTATAGACTTCCCAATTTAAATGCGGCGCTTGCTTGTGCTCAAATGGAGTCGTTACCAAATTTTGTAAATAATAAAAGACAAACAGCTGATGAATATAGAAAGTTTTTTTCTAACACTGATATTAGTTTTATAGATGAACCAAAAAATTCTAAATCTAATTTTTGGTTAAATGCAATCCAGTTTAATAATCGAATAGAACGAGATGAGTTTTTAGAATTTTCTAATAATAGTGGGGTGATGACCAGACCAGTGTGGAGACTTATGTCAGAATTACCAGCTTTTTCTCATTGTACTCAAATGTCTTTGATAAATGCTACCAGTTATGCTGATACAATTGTTAATTTACCAAGCAGCGTGAGGGGGACTTTATGAAAGACTTATATCTCATAGGAGGGGGAGGACATTGCCGATCCTGTATTGATGTTATTGAGCTTGAGGGAAAATTTCAGATTAAAGGCATATTTGATATTAGGGAAAATGTTGGCAAAATGGTTTTGGGTTATCCAATCATTGCCACTGATCAAGAATTAGAAAAATACGTTTCTAAGGAAAGTTATTTTTTAATTACAATTGGCCAAATAAAATTTTATGAAAATAGAGCAAGGTTTTATCTACAGCTGAAAAATCTAAATGCGAATTTAGCATGTGTAATTTCACCTCGGGCACATGTATCAAACCATGCTAGAATTGGTGAAGGTACTATCGTTTTACATGATGTGCTTGTGAATTCCAGCGCAAAAGTTGGAACCAATTGCATCTTAAATACAAAGTCACTTGTAGAGCATGATGTAGTCATCGGTGATAATTGTCATGTTTCAACGGCCTCTATTGTAAATGGGGGCTGTAAAATTGGTAATAATTGTTTTGTTGGTAGTAATGCGGTTTTAGAACAAGGATTAATTATTCCAGATAATAGTGTTATTTCTGCGGGGAGCTTTTATCGTGGAAAATAAAAAAGTTTTAATAATTGCAGAAGCCGGTGTTAGCCATAATGGAGATTTTGATCTTGCACGAAAAATGATTGATGTTGCAGTAGATTGTGGTGTTGATATCATAAAGTTTCAAACTTTCAAATCAGAAAACTTAGTAACTAAAACTGCTTCTAAAGCTAATTACCAAATAAAAAATACCGGGAAAAATGACTCGCAATTATCAATGTTGAAAAAACTTGAATTACGAGAAATTGATTTTATAAATCTTAAAAAATACTGTGAAGAAAAAAAAATTAAGTTTTTCTCTACTGGGTTTGATTTGGAAAGTTTGGCGTTTTTAAAAGAACTGAACATGGGGTTGTGGAAAGTTCCTTCTGGTGAAATTACAAATCTTCCGTATTTGGAGTTCATTGGAAAATCAAACGAACCAGTGATTTTGTCTACTGGAATGTCCACAATGGACGAAATTGAAGCGGCCATAGAAATTCTTGTAAAATCAGGAACAGAAAGAAGTAAAATTACTGTTCTTCACTGTAATACTGATTATCCAACACGTTTTGAAGATGTGCATATGAACGCTATGAATACTATTAAGGAGCGCTTAGATATAAGTGTAGGATATTCTGATCATACCCCAGGAGTCGAAGTTTCATTAGCTGCTGTAGCTCTTGGGGCAGAAGTTATAGAAAAACATTTTACTTTAGATAAAACGTTTGAAGGACCTGATCATAAAGCCTCTTTAGATCCAGAGGAGTTAAGAATACTCGTAACTCAAATTAGAAATATTGAAAAATCACTAGGACGTTTTGAAAAAATCCCGAGTGTGAGTGAAATAAAAAATATCCAAGTAGCTAGAAAGTCCATAGTTGCAAAAACAAAAATTAAACAAGGTGATCCCTTTACATCTTATAACCTAACCACCAAGCGTCCAGGGACAGGTATAAGTCCTATGAAGTGGTATGAAGTTATAGGTACTACAGCTAAAAAAGATTATGAAGAAGATGAATTAATATGAAAACAATTTGTGTAGTAACAGGAACACGTGCTGATTATGGTCTTCTCTATTGGCCTATTAAAGAATTACAAAAAATAAAAGATTTTGATGTCAAGTTAGTTGTAACAGGATCACATCTAAGTGAAAAACATGGTAATACGGTTAATGTTATACGATCAGATGGATTTTTTGTAGATGCAGAAATTAATCTTGAAATCAGTGGTGACCGTCCTGGGGATATTCTTAAATCAATGGCGCTAGCGCTTAATAAATTTTCAGATTATTTTGAGAATAAACGACCCGATTTTTTACTTCTTTTAGGGGATAGATACGAAATATTTGCCGTTGCTCAAGCAGCGATGGTTCATAATATTCCTATTGCTCACATTCATGGAGGTGAAATTACTGAAGGTGCTATTGATGATTCGATGAGACATGCAATTACCAAAATGTCGGAATGGCATTTTACTTCAACTGAAGAATATAAAAATAGAGTTATCCAGATGGGAGAAGATCCAGCACGAGTCTTTTGTGTTGGAGCTCCAGGGCTAGACAATATCAAAAAATTAAATTTAATTTCTCGAGACAAATTAGAGCAAGAACTTGGTTTTGTATTTAATAAAAAAAATATTCTTGTTACTTTTCATCCTGTGACAACTAGTGAGCAGCAAACAATTGAAGAAACTAGAAAATTCTTTAATGCACTGGAGATGCTTCCATCTGATATTAGTTTTTTTATTACAATGCCTAATGCCGATACATTTTCTGGAAATATTCTACCTGTGATCGAAGAATTTATGAAAGCAAACAAAAACCGCGTTTCACTTTTTACTAGTCTTGGGCAGATGAGATATTTAAGTTTGATGAAGGAAGTTGATCTAGTTGCGGGAAACTCCTCAAGTGGAATCATTGAGGCTCCATTTCTGAATAAGGCAGTTGTTAATGTAGGTGCAAGACAAAAAGGAAGAGCTACAAGTCAGCATGTTCTTCATGCAAGTGGAACTGTGAATGATATTTTTAAAATATTAACTATCTCATTGTCTGAAAAATTCCAGACAAAATTAAGTCAATTTAAAAGTATATATGGAGATGGAGAATCTGGCCCCCGTATCTCTAAGATAATTTCTAATATTTTTTCGGAGAAATATTGAATAAATTTCAATCGATAAAAAAAATAATTTTTCTAGTACAGTGGCCAGTTAGTTCATACGAAGAAAAGTCATGGAAATTTGATTTTTTAAAATCTCAAGGATTTGAAGTATTAGTTTTTGATTGTTCTACTTTATTGAATAACCAAACTCTCGTAAATAAAACAATATCCAATAAGCTAGATGGAGATTATATTTTCAGAATAGATTCTTATCAAGCTTTTAGTTCTTTACTTGAACAAGAAGCTCCTCACGCTATTTTTATAGATTATATTGCAAATCATTCTAATGTTACCTATAAGTTTGAAAAAATTTATCGTTTACTAAAAAAAGCAAAGGTTCAATATTTTGTAATTTCATCAGGTGCTATGCCGGTGATGACATATGATAAAAATATTTTGGGAGGATTTAAAAAAATTATATCCAAGCTCCAAAAAGCGATCAATATATTTTTGCTCACAGATTATATTTTGAGCAAAATAATTATCCTATTAACTCGAAATAATCTTTTATATCCTCTCCCTTTGAAGGTTTTTGGTGGGACTTCTTCAGAGGTTATGCAGTTGTTTATAAAAAATAGAAAATTAGCTGCTAACTCCATTATTCCGATTAATTCTTTTGATTATGACTCTTATACTTATAGTGCTCGTAGCACTATAAGCGCTGATGAAAATGATAAAGAAAATGATAAAGATAATCTTTGTGTCTTTTTGGATGAAGCAATTACTAATCATCCAGATTTTGATCTTCTAGGAATTGAATACATTTCTGGTAATGAATATTTCTCCTCGATGAATAGACTTTTTGATTTTATTGAGTCAAAACTGGGGTTGCGAGTTGTAGTGGCTGCTCATCCCAGATCGACTTATGAATTAATGCCAGATGTATTTAAAAAAAGAAAAATTCTAAAAGGACAAACAGCTTCGTTAGTAATTAAAAGCAAGCTCGTCGTAATGCATATGAGTACTTCTGTTAGTTTTGCAATTATAGGAAATAAACCAGTTGTAGTAGTTAAAACAGAGGGAATAAAAAATAATCCTTATCTTGATAAGTTGATAGATAATATGGCTTCAAATATTGGAACAGAGTCATTTAATATAGATTTGACTGAATTATCTGTTAATGCTTTAAATACAAAAGTAAATGCAAAAAAATATGAAACTTACTTGTATAAATACATTAAGTCTCACAATTCTCAAGATTTGCCAGTATGGGAGATTGTCATGTTAGAAATAAAGAAAATATGTGGAGATAGGTATGGATACTAGTAATTATAGATACTATGATTCTTCTAAAAACTGGGATAGGAATGATCCAAAGTGGTCAGTTTTGAATGCTATAGATGAAAATGAAACGGTGTTGGATGTTGGCTGTTCCTATGGTGATTTTGGCGTACAGTTAAAAATGAAAAATTGCAAAGTTGATGGAGTAGAGCTTTATGGGCCTGCAATAATTGAAGCACAAAAAGTTTTAGATCATATTTATCCATTAAATTTAAATAAGATTAATTCAATAGGAAAAATAGATAAAAATTATTCAGTTATTACTTTTATGGATGTACTGGAGCATTGTATTGAGCCCGCCAATGTTCTTGAAAGCTTTAAGTCAAAACTAACTGCACAAGGACGCGTTTATGTTTCGGTGCCGAATATTGCTAATTTCAGGGAACGTTGGGCAATAATGAGAGGACATTTTGACTATGCAAAATATGGAGTTATGGATGAAACACATGTGCGTTTCTTTACCAAAGAAACGGCATTGAAACTTGTTGGATCTTCTTTTGCCCAGACAAAAATAATTAAATATACACCACGACATCGATATCTAGCTCGTATTGTAAGTTGGTGGCCAGAAATGTTTGCCATGCAGTTCGTAATTGAGGGACGTAATTAATGCACGAGTTTCGATGTTCAATTATTATTGTTAACTATAATGGTCCCCACTTAATCTCTAAGTGCATAGAGACTATTGATAAATATCTTAAAGATATTCAAAAAGAAGTCATTATTGTCGACAATAATTCAAGTGACCAAAATCTTGAATCGATTAAACATCAATATGATTATGTTAAAATAATCTATTTACATCAGAACATGGGGTTTGGTTATGCTAATAATGTAGGTGTCCGCAATGCATCCAATGAAACATTAATTTTAATGAATTCCGATGTCGAACTTATTGATGATTCTTTTGCAGGTGTAATCCAAAGATATAATGCCGTGACTAACAGAGAGTTTTGGGGAGTTAAATTAGTTTGGCCTAATGGTGCATTTCAAAACTCATACTGTACTAAAATAACATTAATTAATTTTATCACTAACTACACGCCTTTTTTATTTTTTGGACGATACTTAAAGAGCATCACATCTCATAAATACTTTAATAAAGAATTTAAGACGCGCACTGAAGTAGATGTGATTTATGGTACAATCATGTTAATTAAAAAAAACTTCTTTGAAGATCTAGGGGGATTTTCTAAGAAATATTTTATGTATTTTGAAGATATAGATTTTTGTGATCGTTTTAAAAAATATAGCAATGGAAAGATTTTTTTTATTCCAGATTCAACAATTATTCACAATGTTATGGGTAGTGCTAATAAAAAAGCTACACTCAATTTAGGATTTCTTAAAAGTAAGTATCTGTATGGGGTAGATCGTTTTGGTCTCTTTATTATGTCTTTTTATTCTATTATTGACCTTGTGATGCAGTTTGTTTGGGTAATGAAAAAAAAGATAAAATACTAAGCAAGTGTTAGCAATGTGTTTTTAACTTCTTCTTCTAATGATACCAAAACCTTAAATCCTAGAGACTGTAATTTCTTTGTGCTATATATAAATGACGGAAATGTACTTGAATTAATATTGGAATCAATTTTTCTTTCTAGTTCTGGTGTAAAACCAAGGTTTAACTGGCAACTTCTCTGGATAATATAGGCCATATCTAGAATGCTAATAGTTGCTTCACTGCCAAGATTATAAATAGAAGATTGGTTATCATGCTCCTCACCTGAAGAAATTAAGGTATGAATAGCATCCCCAATGCAACTTACAGAAAAAAAATCTCTTTTTTGGTCACCTGTTGATAATAAAATTAATTTTTTAGTAGTTACTGCTTGATAGCAAAGATCATTAACTAAGAGTTTCCACGCACTAATATCTTTTACAAGAGGTGCTCCAATAGCATTTGAAAGTCTAATGATTTTTCCTTTTATCTCTTTGGAAGAAGTAATGATTTTCTCTGCATCTAAATGAGTTTTTGCATATATTGAGATAGGATTGGTAGATGTTTCTTCTGTTATTACCCCAGCTGCATTTGCTCCATAGACATGAAAAGTTGACATGTAAACAACTTGTGAAACCTTGCTTTTGATTGATTGATTAATTAATTCCTGCACCATCTCGACATTTATATTTTGTGCCAGTTCAGGTTCTTTCTGACAGTCTTGAAAATTCATTGAAGCTAGATGAATAACTATATCAATTTCTTCAAGAGCTCTTGAAAATGTTTCGGGCCTGCCTATGTCAAATTCTCTTAGTTCTTTCCCTATGTAACATTGAAGTGTGGATGCGAGTTTGAGATTTCTACAACCCAGAACAAGGTGGTATATGCCGTAGGAGTCAAGCGTCTGTAATATTCTTCCTGCTAAGTAACCGGTAGCACCTGTGATTAGAATAGACTTTTTAGATATCGAATCCATAGTAATAAAACTCCAGCGTAGGTTTTTGCTCTAAAAGGATTTTGTCGCAACGATTTTGCATAAAACTTCAGAGATAGTTGTAACATGTTTTGGTCAGCAGCTTGTCTGGCAACACCGTAATAAAGAATTCCCATACTGAGCTCTTTATTTATCGAAAGAAAAAAACTCTGAGGCATATTATTAAAATGATATTCAGTGACATTTTTCACAGCTTCAAAATGTCTTAGAACTGATCCACTATTATTTGTTGAATGCTTTAAGTGTTTACCTAAAACTTCTGGAATAAAATTAAACTGACAACCGGCGCGGGCAAGTTTTAACCAAAGTTCATAATCTTCTGCAGTAACAAATTGTTGTTCTTCATTGAAAAGTCCTACATCAAGAACTGCTTGTCTTTTAACAGTAACAGCAGAAGTTGAAATACAATTACCTTTTAATAATAGTTTTTGATAAGTGATTTGAGTATTGGCAGCATGGTGCCATGTACTTATTACTTTATCATTTTCGATTAGTACTTCATCATTGCATACTAAATCAGCGTTATGATTTTTAATATAATTTAAAGATATTTCAAGTTTGCGGGGGAGCCATGAGTCATCTGAGTCTAGAAAAGCTAAAAATGTTCCTGTAGCATTTTTGATACCTATATTTCTAGAGGATGCAATTATTCCATTATTATGAAAATTAATAATTTTAATTCTTGAGTCATTAAAAGATTGAATAATTTCAATTGTATTATCAGTTGAGTAATTATTAACAACAATGGCTTCCCAGTCAGTTAAAGTTTGGGCAATAACTGATGATAACGCTTTTGTAAGAAATTGTGCATGATTATAAGTAGGAATTATAATTGATACTAGTGGAGTTGTATTTTTAGTTAAACTATTCATGTCTTCAATGGTTAATCACTTGGATTATTAATATTTAAATATTAAAATATTAAAGTTAAAAACTTGCTTCTAAAAGACAAATATTAAAGGATTTTATGAAAGTTGTTTTGTTGTGTGGAGGATTAGGCACTAGACTCAGTGAAGAAACTCACTTAGTTCCAAAACCAATGGTTAGAATAGGGGATAGTCCAATTCTGCTACATATTATGAATATATATTCGAAATATAATTGTAATGAATTTCTTTTAGCATTAGGTTTTAAAGCAGAAGCAATTAAGGAATATTTCCTCAACTTTTATGCGTTAAGTAATGATTTGCGCATTGATCTTAATAATGGAGCGATTGAACATCTACGTGAATCTCATAAGAAATGGAAGATTGATTTAATTGATACAGGATTAAATACTTTAACAGGTGGAAGAATAGCGCGTTTAAAAAAATATATTGGCAGTGAAACATTTATGGTTACTTATGGTGATGGTGTTTCAGACGTAAATATAGAAGAATTAATGAAATTTCACAAAGCTCACGGGAAGATTGCCACTTTTACAGCTGTAAGACCTCCATCTCGTTTTGGTGTAATTGAATTTGAAGGTAATAAAGTAACTTCTTTTAAGGAAAAACCGCAGACACAAGATGGTTGGATTAATGGCGGTTTTTTTGTATTTGAGCCTGCAATTTTTGATTATTTAGAAGAAGGCGATGAAACAATACTTGAAAGAGCTCCATTGGAAAAACTTGCAGAAAATGGTGAGTTGATGGGGTTTAAACATGAAGGGTTTTGGCAATGTATGGATACTTTACGAGATAAGACTTATCTTAATAAAATATTGAGCGACAATAAGGCGCCGTGGATTTAATGATGTTTTTTAATAATAAATTTAAAGGAAGAAGAGTTGTTGTAATTGGGCACACGGGATTTAAAGGTTCGTGGTTGACTGCGTGGCTTCAACTTTTGGGTGCCGAAGTCGCAGGCTTCTCAAAAGATATTCCAACAAGTCCTTCACATTTTGAATTGGCTCAATTGGGTCAAGAAATTTTAGATGTACGTGGAGACATTACAGATTACAAAAAACTTTTTACGTTCTTAACAGATTTTAAACCAGAAATTATTTTTCATCTCGGTGCCAATGCTATCGTTAGTGATTGCTTAGAAAATCCGCAAGATGCATTTATTACTAATACGATTGGAACGATCAATGTGCTTGAAGCAATTCGCCATTTACCTTCAGTTAGATCTACGGTTATCGTGACGAGTGATAAGTGTTATGAAAATGTTGAATGGGATTATGGGTACCGAGAGTCTGATCGACTTGGTGGTAAAGATCCTTACAGTGCTTCAAAGGCTTGTGCAGAAATTGCTTTTTCTTCATATTTCCGTTCTTATTTGCAAAATATTCCCAATTTGAAAATTGCAACAGCAAGAGCTGGTAATGTCATAGGGGGAGGAGACTGGGCCAAGAGTAGAATTATTCCTGATTGTATTCGATCGTGGACAGGAAAAAAATCTGTAGAAATTAGAAATCCAGGTGCGACTCGACCATGGCAACATGTACTAGAGCCACTAAGCGGATATTTACTTTTGGCCATAAATTTGTTGGATGAAGAGTCAACCAATAATGGTGAATCATTTAATTTTGGACCGACGGCCGAAGTAAATAAAGAAGTTGCAGCACTGATTAATGAAATGAAAAAACATTGGAAGAATGTTGATTATAAAGTTCAACATGATCACGTACTTCATAAAAAAGAAGCATCACTTTTAAAACTTTGTTGTGATAAATCGCTGGCAGTATTAAATTGGTTACCGACTTTAAATTTTGAGGAAACCGTAGAAATGACGGCTTCTTGGTATAGAAACTGGCACGAAAATCCAGAGTCGGTTAAAGACTTTACAGTAAATCAGATAAAACATTTCGAAGAACTTGCACAAAACAGAGGAATGATTTGGACCAAGAATTAAATAATATTGAAGGAGTAGAAATCTTCCCTCTGAAAATTATAAGAGACGAGAGAGGTGCTGTTATGCATATCCTACGCTCTGATCAACCACACAGTACAAAATTTGGTGAAATTTATTGTTCATTAGTTAATCCTGGTGTTGTAAAGGGATGGAAAAGACATAACGAAATTGTTCAAAGTATGTGTGTTCCAGAAGGTATGATAAAAATTGTAATTTATGATGATAGACCTTCTTCATCGACAAGAGGAAAAATTAAAATTATAGAATTTGGAATTGATAATTATGTTTTAGTACGCTTGCCCCCGATGGTTTGGTATAGCTTTAAAGCTATTTCGGCTGGACATGCAATTATTGTAAATTATGTATCACTCCCTCACGATCCAACAGAAAGCGAGATTATTCCCCTTGGATCTGATAAAATTCCATTTACTTGGTAAAAGAAGAGTCTAATAAAATATTAAGATATAGTCGTTCAAATTTTTTTACAACTTCAGACCAAAGATAGTTGTCGTGTACATGAGATTTTAGATTTGTGCCTAATTTATTAAGGATTGTAGCATTATCGAGATTTTTCAACAGTCCGTTATATATTCCTTCAGTACTTGCAGGTACAATAATCCCGGCTTCTATTTCACTCAAACTATTCATTCCACATTGATCAGTTAATAAAACAGGTAAGCCGACAATACCAGCTTCAAGAACAACTATTGACATTGCTTCTTGGCGAGAAGGGATAACCATTAAAGTCGCAGCGTGAAGAGCTTGAGATTTTATTTTTCCAGATATATGTCCTATAAAATGTACTCTATTTTCTACATGATTAAAATGTGTGACTTTTTTTAATGACTCCAGCATACCTTCATCTGGCCCAGCAAAAATAAGGTGATATTGCGGAAAATTTTGTTTTAATAAGCAGAAAGCCTCTAGTAATAAATCTGGACCCTTGATGGGATTTAATCGACCGATATAGAGAATAAATGGTGAATCACCAAGTCCGTATAGCTTTCTAAAATTGGAAGTATCTTTGTTTTGAAGTACAGTAGAATTGATCCCATTTGGAATCCAGGTAGCGTTAACTTTTTCTAGACCGTAGTTTTCTAGATGAGAAATTTCATCTTTAGCTATAACTATTTGGGCATTAGAGTTTCTTACGATGCTATATCCGACTACTAAGTTGTAAAGCTTTTTTATAAGCTTAGATCGCCCAAATATTGGCAAAGCACCAGCAGGACAAATTACATATGTTTTTTTAAATTTTCTAATATAAAAATAAACAATTGCATTAAGAATGGTCCAATGGCCCATAAGATGAACTATATCTACGCTGGAAACTAAGTTTGAAATTTTTTTAAATTCAGGATAGGGCAGATATATTCTTCGAATAAGGCATGGAATAGTAACTAGATTTACATTTTGAAGTTCGTTAAGGCGTTGATCATTAATCCCTAAGGCTAGAGACAGTAAAATACTTTGATGTCCTAGTTCTGCGAGAGCAATAGACATTTGAACAGTTCTTTCAGCTGTTCCGCCGCCTAAAATAGGGTCGATGCTCATATTTACATTAAGAATTTTCATAGGAACCTTTAAACCAGGAGGTATAAATCGACTATTTTAATATAATTAATTCTATTTTTCTAAACTATGAATAAGAAATATTATTATAAAACTAGATTATCAATATTGGAAAAGAATAAGGATAATATTTGTGGTATTCTGTTTGGGATAAATGAACTTAGGGGCTAATTTTATGAGAATTATGATACTTGGTGCAAGTGGGATGATTGGACATCGTATTTGGCTTGAAGCAAAAGAACGATGGCAAAATAATGTTTTTTGTACAATGAGAAATCCTGTAAACTCAGACCTTTTTAGAGGAAAAAATATATATAGCAATATTGACGTGCAGGACTGGTTGAGAGTTGTTGATATACTGAATAGAGAAAAACCAGATGTAATTATAAATGCAGTTGGAATTACAATTAGAAAGTCAGAAATAGATAATCTCAATAATACAATTGAGATTAATTCATTTTTTCCCAGAAGACTCTTAAAGTGGGCCCAAGCCAATAATTCCCGCGTCATTCACCTATCTACCGATTGTGTTTTTGATGGCGGAGAGGGCCAATATACAGAATTAAGTCAACCTACCGCTAAAGACAATTACGGAAAAACCAAATTTCTTGGAGAAATCGAAGGAGAAAAGGCCTTAACTTTAAGATTTTCATGTATAGGACGAGAGCTTAATTCGCATACCGAACTTCTTGATTGGTTTTTATCGCAAAATGGAAAGACTATTAGGGGATTTTCCCATGTAATGTATTCCGGACTTACGAGCACGGTAATAGCTAAAGAAATTTGCCGTCTAATTAATGACTTTCCCAATCTTGAAGGAGTTTTTCAGCTCTCTAGTGACCCCATTTCAAAATATGATTTATTATGCTTAGCGAAGGAATATTTTAAAGTGGACGTAGAGATAGAAAAATTTGAAAATTTCAGCTCTGATAAAACTCTTGTTTGTGATAAATATAAAAGTGCAACAGGATTTAAACCGGCAAGTTGGCGAGATATGATGAAAGAAATTTCATTAGATCCTCGAGTTGCCTATAATGAATTTTAAGGACTCACTTATGTTTACAGGTAAAAAAATTCTAGTAACTGGTGGTACAGGTTCTATGGGAAAAACTTTTGTTAAGAGAGTTTTATCAGGAGAACACGGTATACCGGAAAAAGTCATTGTCTTTTCTCGAGATGAAGGCAAGCAACACTATATGCGCCTTGATTACCTCCACAAAAAAGTCTCTACAGATGAAGTTATATATAATAATTTTAAAAATGTTTTAGAATTTCGCATTGGAGATGTCCGTGATTATGCCAGCGTTTGTTCTGCAATGAGAAATGTCGATATTGTCATTAATGCCGCTGCTTTAAAACAAGTTCCGGCCTGTGAGTATTTTCCATACCAAGCAGTTTTAACAAATATTATGGGTGCGGAAAATATAGTGCGTGCAATTAATGAAAATAATCTTCCTGTTGAAACGGTAGTCGGCATTAGTACAGATAAAGCTGCTAAGCCGGTCAACGTAATGGGTATGACAAAAGCAATACAAGAGCGAATCTTTACTACTGCAAATGTATTGAATCGCAAAACCCGTTTTATGTGCGTGCGCTATGGAAATGTATTGGCTTCACGCGGTTCTGTTATCCCTTTATTTCATGAGCAAATTAGACAAGGTGGACCAGTGACACTTACTGTTCCAGATATGACTCGCTTTTTGTTAAGTCTCGATCAAGCAGTTGATACAGTTTTTGCGGTGATAAAAGATGGTAAAGCTGGAGAGACTTTTGTTCCCTGTGCACCATCAGCGACCGTTGAGAATATTGCCAAAGCATTAATTGGTAATCGAAAAATAGAAACTAAGATTACTGGTATTCGACCTGGTGAAAAAATGCATGAAATCATGATTTCAGAAGAAGAAATTCACCATTCTCATAAAGTTGGTAACTGGTACGCGATCAGGTCAATGTTGCCTGAAATAAATTCTGAAGGGCAGACAAAATCTATTTTATCAAAAGAATATAGTTCTGATGATGAAGTACTAGATTTAAATGGCACAATAGCCTTATTAGATAAATATGGATTATTGGATATAACAAAAGCTGATGAGAGCAATACAAGCGAACTATTACGTTAGGGAGTATTATGACTTTAAAAGTAATGACTATTGTAGGTACTAGACCTGAAATAATTAAAGTGAGCCGCATTGCTGCTTTATTGGATAAATATTTTGATCATGTTTTAGTACATACCGGTCAAAATTACGATTATGAGTTAAACGAAGTTTTTTTTAAAGATTTAGGTGTTAAAAAACCCGATTATTTTCTTGAGGCAGCTAAAGAATCAGCTGCGCAAACAATTGCCTCTGTAATAGCAAAATCAGATGAACTTATGCAAAAAGTGAAACCTGATGCAGTGTTATTATATGGAGATACCAATAGCTGCTTGTCTGTCATCTCGGCTAAGCGTCTGCAAATTCCAATCTTTCACATGGAAGCGGGTAATAGATGCTTTGATCAGAGAGTTCCGGAGGAAATTAACCGTAAGATTGTAGATCACTTGGCAGATATCAACATGGTTCACTGTGAACATTCACGTCGCTATTTAATAAATGAAGGACTAAGACCAGAACTGATTATTAAAACCGGAAGCCCAATGAAAGAAGTTTTAAACTTCTATGCTAAATCTATTGATAATTGTGATGTACTAGAAAGACTAAAATTAAAATCAAAAGATTATTTTATCGTTAGTGCTCATCGTGAAGAAAATGTTGACTACGAAGATAATTTTAATAATCTTTTAAATTCACTTAATTATGTGGCCGAAAAATTCAATAAGAGAGTGATTGTCTCTACCCATCCTCGAACCAGAAAAAAGCTAGAAAGTCTTGGACCTAAAGAATTTAATTCAAAAGTTGAGTTTTTAAAACCGATGGGATTTTTTGATTATAATAAAATGCAAAAAGAGGCCCTTTGTGTAATTTCCGATAGCGGAACAATTACTGAAGAATCTTCTATTTTAAAATTTCCTGCCATCATGATTCGTCAGGCCCATGAAAGACCAGAAGGGATGGATGTTGGTGCTGTTATTATGTCTGGCTTAAGCCCTGAAAGAGTTCTTGATTCTATTAATATGGCAGTAACTCAATTTGAAACTTTAAAACCGCTTGATATAGGAGACTACTCTTCAGATCGCGTTTCAGATCAAGTCGTAAAAATTATACAGAGCTATACAGACTATATAAATCGAGTTATCTGGAGAAAGAAAAATCTCTAATGAAAATATTAGTTGTTACACAATATTTTTGGCCTGAACAATTTAAAATTAATGACCTCTGTGAAGCCCTAATTGAAAGAGGACATGAGGTTACAGTTTATACAGGCTTACCTAATTATCCAGAGGGTAAGTTTTTTAAAGGCTATTCTTTTTTTGGACCTTATCAAGAAACTTTTGGAAAAATTAAAATTATTAGGTCTCCTTTAATTCCTCGAGGAAAAAACAAAATCTTTCAACTGGTATTTAATTATTTTTCTTTTTTCTTTGTATCAACACTATTCGCTCCATTTTTAGTTAGAGGGAAATTTGATAAAATATTTGTCTATGAACCCTCTCCTATAACAGTGGCTATTCCTGGTATTGCTCTAAAGTATTTAAAGCGAGCTCCAATGTTTTTTTGGGTAACAGACCTTTGGCCAGAAAGTTTAGAGGCGACAGGTGTTGTTAAAAATAAAAAAGTTCTCAAGTTAGTTGCAAGCCTAGTTAGCTTTCTCTATAAACACTCAGATAAAATCTTGATTAGCTCTAAAGGCTTTTCATCCAGAGTACAGGCCTTAGGAGGAACGGATAAACAAATTGTTTATTTTCCACAATGGGCAGAGTCACTTTATTTACAGAAGGCCGATTCTGAATTTAGAGATCCTTTATTACCAGAATTCGGATTCAAGATTATGTTTGCAGGCAATATTGGATCTTCACAAGATTTTGAAACAATTATTAAGGCCGCAATTATTTTAAAAGACCAAAAAAATATTCATTTTTTAATTTTGGGAAATGGAGTCATGAAAGATTGGGCCGAAGCAGAAGTGAAAAAATATAATTTATCAAGTACCTTTCATTTTTTTGGAAGAAAGTCCCTTGAATCAATGCCAAATTATTATGCAAAAGCAGATGTAATGCTCATGAGTTTAACTAATACAGACCTTTTTTCTATTACAGTGCCATCTAAGTTGCAGTCCTATTTAGCGAGTGGCAAACCAATCCTAGCTTCGATGAATGGAGAGGGAGCTGAAATTGTAAATAACTGGAAAGCTGGAATGACTTGCCCTGCCTCTAGTCCACAACTTCTTGCGAATACAATATTAGCAATGTCTGAGTTATCTCAATATGAATTAGAGAAAATGGGCCGGAATGCATTTCAATGTTACCAGTCGGAATTTGAAAGAGATAAGCTTATTACCCTCTTAGAAAATGAATTTGGCCATACTAAATGACAAAGATATTTATAACAGGGGCCAATGGATTTGTTGGCAAAAATCTTATCGCTGTACTTAAGAAAAGAAATTTATCTTTTATTGCAGGAGATCGTTCTCTCTATGGAGATTTAGTAACTCAAGATAATTGGTCAGAGATCTTGCGAGGATGTGCCTCAATTATCCATCTTGCTGAGCGAGTGCATGTCATGGAAGAAACAAGTATGGATCCTCTGGAACAATTTCGCATGATTAATGTTAGAACAACTTTAAATATTGCCCTTGCAGCCAAACGATGTGGAATTAAAAGATTTATATTTATAAGTTCGGTAAAAGTTAATGGTGAAGAAACCCTTAATACACCATTCACGGCAGATGATAAACCTTCTCCAAAGGAACCTTATGGTATTTCAAAAATGGAAGCAGAAGTTGAGTTGTTAAAACTTCATGAACCAGGTATTTTTGAAATAGTTATTATTCGGCCTCCATTAATTTATGGAGCTGGAGTAAAAGCAAACTTTGAAAGGTTATATTATTTTGTAAACTGTGACCTTCCAATGCCATTTGCTCTGGTTAAAAATAAAAGAAGCTTAGTTTCTGTATTTAATCTTTTAGATTTAATTATTACTACACTAACTCATCCAAATGCTTCTGGGGAAATTTTTCTAGTAAGCGACGATAAAGATTTAAGCCTCAGAGAATTGATAGAGCGAATTGCAAAAATACAAGGAAAAATACCACACTTGCTTCCTGTACCAGTTGTACTTATGAAGTTGGGAGCTAGATTAATAAAACAAAAAATATATGCTGACCGCCTATTTGGAAATCTGCAAGTAGATATTACAAAAACAAAAAGAATTTTGAAATGGAGTCCACCTTATACTTTTGAAGATACATTCAAAGCTTAGTGACTTATATTTTTTCTAAATACGACTTTATAAATAGTCAAAAATATAATTTTGATATCAAATACAATCGATCTTAGTTCTAAATATTCTTTATCCAACAGTACTTTAATAGGAATTGGAAGCTCATCTCGTCCCAGCCAGAAGCACCTGGAGCGATTGTATGTACTCCAAATATTCTTCTAAGATTCCCGCGGTTAGTTTGAAGGCCATCGTATAGTTTTAAGGAGACACTGCAAAAAGGTGATATGTGAAAGTTCAAAAATTGTTCACATGACAAATCTATCGTAGTTTAATCAACATATTGATAAATTGACTCGAGTTAATAACGGAAAGGTGGAACCTTATCCTAGAAAGACATGTTGAGTTGCAAGAATTCGCAGATGAGTTAGAGTTTACAATGAAAAACCCGGAAATGATCTTATTAAAAATCACAGGTGAGTTATTGCTAATTCGATGGTTTCAGCATGTAATTAACGGTAAGTTTATTGTAGCTGTCGTAGTAAACAGTGAGACTTCGAACAGAAAATGGGTTGTCACAGCTTTTGTTTCTAGAAAATGTCCAATCGGAGAATTATATGAATCAATATAATAAAGTAAATAAAGATCAATTATGTTTCGAGTACGACGACCTTGGAGATATCTTGTATATTTCTAAAATGAAATCCTACAAAGAGCAAGAATCAGATGAAATTCAAGATGGTGTGATTGCCAGGATGAATCCAGCTACCCATGAAATAGAATCGCTTGAAATATTAAGTTTTAAAAAACGCCTCGCAAAGGATAATTCTTTTTCATTGCCAATAATTGCTAGATTAGTGAAGTCTGCTTAATGGGTAATGTCTACTCTCAATAAGACTTTATAAATCGTTAGTATAATAATTTTAAAATCAAGGCCAATAGATCTTCTATCAAGATATTCTTTATCAAATTGTACTTTAATTGAAATGGGTAACTCATCCCGCCCATTGATTTGTGCCCAGCCAGTAACCCCTGGAGCAATTTTGTGTACGCCTAATTTCGTTCTTAGGTCCTTGAGATCCTCTTGATTATAAAGTGCAGGTCGTGGGCCTACCAGATTCATGTCTCCAATAAAGACCGACCAAAGCTGAGGTATCTCATCAAGACTAGATTTTCTAAGAAATGAACCAACTGGAGTTAGATAATTATTACTATTTTGCAATAGATGCGTAGCAACTTGAGGAGTTTCAATTCTCATTGTTCTAAATTTAGGCATTTCAAAAAGAATATTGTCTTTACCAATACGCTTTGACCAATGGATTGCTGACCCTTTACTAGTGAGCCTTACTAATATCCAAATCAAAGAAAATGGTAAAATGAGTATTAAAATTCCTAAAAAACTTAACGCAATATTGAAAAACCTAATTAGCATAATTTCACTCTTAAAATTGTAAAAATTCAGCTCATATTATAGTATATGTTTTCAAATCTTACCAAAGACTATCTGGAGAATACGTGAAAAACGTTATATCTAATTTTAAAAACCCAAGAATCATTTTTGCCTTTATCTATGATTTGACCATGGCCGGGGTAACATTTTGGACATCTTTATTTTTACGATATGATACTTTTAACCACCAATTTGTAAATTACCGTTTATTTGATAAAGTTTTCTGGGTCACTCTGATAGTTTTTTCTCTTTCATTTTTTCTAAATGGACTTTATAAAGGCGTGTGGCGATTTAGTAGTATGCATGACCTAATTCGTGTTATTCGCTCATGCTTTCTCGGAACAAGTGCTTCAATTCTTATATGGACGTTTGTTAACCGCATGGAAGGTATTCCTCGTTCTTTATTTCCTATGCAATTTTTTCTCTTGGTAGTTGCTCTGGGTGGTGGACGACTTTTTTATCGTTTTTTAAAAGATCAAACATCCATGAAAAATGTTTTAGGGGGAGCTGATTCTGAAGTAAAAAATGTTCTCGTTGTGGGTGCTGGTCGTGCTGGTGAAAAATTAGTTCGTGATATTTATTCAACACCTGCTTTAAAATTAAAAGTGATTGGTTTTGTCGACGATGATAAGTTTAAAAAAAATGCACTTATTCATAATGTAAAAGTTTTTGGAGATGTCTCGTTAATTCCTATATTAGTAGAGGATTATCTTGTTGATAAAATTTTTATCGCCATTCCCTCTGCAAGTGGTGACGATGTAAAACGAATCGTAGAGTTTTGCAAACTTACTGAAGCTGAAATAAAAATTCTACCTAAGATGGATCATCTTCTTTCTAACCAAGTTGAAATTTCGCTTCTTAGAAATTTAAATATTGAGGATCTTTTAGGTCGTGAACAAGTGCAATTGGATACGGCCCATCTTGCAGCTATGATTACAGACAAAGTTATACTTGTGACCGGCGCAGGCGGGTCTATTGGCAGTGAGCTGTGTTTTCAAATTGCAAAATTTAAACCGCAATTATTAGTCATGGCCGATTACTGTGAACTCTTTATGTATGAACTTGAAATGAAGTTCAAAGAAACTTATCCGGATATTTCGTTTTATCCAAAAATTTTAGATGTTAGAGATCGAAAAAAAGTTGAAGCAACTTTTGAAATGTATCATCCAGATATCGTTTTCCATGCAGCCGCTTATAAGCATGTGCCCATGATGGAATATAATCCTATGGAAGCGATTGAGACAAATGTTAAGGGGACAAAAATTGTCGCGGAGTCTGCCTTAAAATATCATGCACAAAAATTTGTTATGATCTCCACTGATAAAGCTGTTAATCCTACCAATGTGATGGGGGCCTCAAAAAGAGTCGCTGAAATGGTAGTGGCCAATCTCTCAAAGAAAAGTACAACCACACAATTTATTTCTGTACGCTTTGGAAACGTGCTCGGAAGTAATGGAAGTGTCATCCCACTTTTCAGAAGGCAAATCGAAGACCGTAAAGATATTACAGTTACTCATCCAGATATTATTCGTTATTTTATGTCGATACCTGAAGCTTCTCAGTTAGTCTTGCAAGCCGCTTCTATGGGCGCCGGTGGTGAAATTTTTGTTCTCGATATGGGGGAACCTGTAAAAATAGTAGATCTTGCCAAAGAGATGATTCGCTTAGCAGGGCTTGTATTGGATCGTGATATTAAAATAGTTTATACAGGACTTCGACCTGGAGAAAAGTTATTTGAAGAACTTTTTAGTGAAAAAGAAAATTTCAAGACCACTTATCATGGAAAAATTAATATCTGCCTTCAACGACATATTGATGAAACGTTTGAAGAAAAAATACAGGCATTGCTTGCCCTTGAATCGGCGAATCCTGATACTATTATTTATATGATTCATAATCTAGTTCCGGAATTTACTCATTTTAGATTGAGTGCAGATAAGGTGCCTGCGGATTTGTCGTGAATTGAATATTTGGTAATAAGACTGCCGCACAGGTTATGCTATATCTTTTTCATTACGGAGAAGCATACGCCAATGGTCTGGCACGTGATATGAAAATCACATTAAGCCAAGTTCAAAAACAACTTGATAAATTTGAGACCGCTGGAATATTAGTAAGTAAGAAAATGGGGACAGTAAGAATTTATTCTTTTAACTCAAAACTTGGTGTTAATAAAAAAATAAAAGAATTAATTCAAGTATTTTATGATTCGATCCCACTCGAACAGCGTGAAGTGATGTTTCATGAAAGACGTAGACCTAGAAGAAAAGGCAAACCAGTAATAAAGAAGATAAAATGAATATTAATACCATCTTTATCGGTGGCGTTTGACACGAATGTTTGAAATAATATTTTCGCTTAAGTCTTGATTTCGCATAGGATAAAAATATGAAAAACTCTTTAGCCGCATTTGAAAATTATAATATTCGTAGGGTCTATGATGAAAACAAAGAGGCTTGGTATTTTTCTATCATCGATATTATTCAAGTTCTCACCCAGCAAGATGATTACCAAACGGCTAGAAAATATTGGAATAAGCTAAAAGAACGATTAAAAAATGAAGGTAGTCAAACGGTGACAAGTTGTCACCAGTTGAAAATGGCTGCCGAAGATGGAAAAATGCGAATGACAGATGTTGCCGATGCAGAGACGCTTCTTCGTCTCATTCAATCTGTCCCAAGCCCCAAAGCTGAGCCGATTAAGCTTTGGCTTGCTAAGGTTGGATATGAGCGTATGCAAGACATTGCTGATCCAGCCAGATCCTTGGACAGGGCAAGAGAGTTTTGGCAGAAGCATGGCCGAAGTGAGAAATGGATACAACAGCGGATGATGGGGCAGGAAACACGAAACAAGCTCACCGATTATTGGAAAACTCACGAGATTAACAAAGAAGAAGAGTATGCCATTCTCACCAATATTATCCATGAAGAGTGGACCGATGTTTCAATAAAACAGCACAAAGAATTGAAAGGCCTCAAAACCCAGAACTTAAGAGACCACATGAGCGAGGCAGAACTTATTTTTACCGCCCTTGCTGAACTTTCAACCAGACAGATTGCAGAAACTACCAACGCAACTGGTATGAATGAAAATAAGGTCGCTTCCAAGCTTGGTGGTGGTATTGCTAAAAAAGCTAGAAAAGAACTTGAAAAGAAGACTGGTAAAAAAGTTGTGACAGGAGGAAATTATCTTCCACCGACGACTGCTAAATTGTTGCCTATTAAGAAAACAAAAAAGAAAAAAAAGAAATCCCACGAGGTGTCGTAACAGAGACGTAACTATCCGTAGCGTTTTCGCTTAGAAACATTACAGGATAGGGATTTGCATATCTCCACTATTATGCGGGGAAGCCTGCAAATAAAAAAAATGGGGAGTTGTCGATTAAAATTGATATTGAAATTACCGCTTACGTTTTTTTATTTAACTCTATTTGAGAAAAATAATTCTTTCAATTGTTCCAATGAAAAAATCGTTACTCCACAAATCTAGAGAGGCTTTTTCTCTTTCTTTGAGATAGGGAAATACGTCAAGTTTTGCTTTTTCGACATTAAGTCTTTTGAATTTTTCTAGTAATAATTTTTTGCACTTGCTATCGGTTAAGCCTTCACCTTGTTTCCAATGTCCACTTTGAATTAGTCTTGCCTCAAGATGATGAAGGCCAAGCTTGGTATTTCTTCCCAAATACCAAAGATAGTCGTAAAAATCTCTGCCCTTAACTCTATTGTTCCATTCTCGAGCTAGAACAGCATGCACTTTGCCCGCAAATAAGTCTTCCATTACCATGGTTTTTACTTGAAATGGTATAGGGCGAAATAGAGTAATGATATTTGGTGTAAAATCCCCTGGCGGATCCGTATCAAGTTCAATTTTGATTTTTAAAAACTGATTTCCCTGTATACGGTTTGAGATTTCCGCAGGAGTAATAACTTTAATTAAATGTGTTTTCGTATTGGCTTTGATAAATGCTGATTCAATTTGAGTTTTAATGTTTTTATTTTTTGCATCAATTTCTACTTGAAATCCAAATGATTCTAATTCTGATTTTATCGCTCGAAAATAAGGTTGCAAATCAAAACTACTATTTTTCTTTAATAGAGAAAAATCTAAATCTTCTGAAAATCTTGGTAATCCATGTAAAATACGTAAGGCCGTACCACCATAAAATAAACCGTGTTCAAAAAATTTGGCCCGCCATAGACCAAGAAGCGCAATCTCTTGCATGATTTCTTTTAAGGCATTTTCATAATCAAGGTCACTTTGACATTTATACTCTTCAAGCATTTGCAAAACAACATTGTCCATTCTGTTACCTTTTAATGAGAAAATTTGAAAATTTAGAAATGACCGAGGTATTGTAATATTGGGCCAGACTTAATAATTTTTTTTTATTTAAATTATTAAAGGTATCCATATCTATTCTTAAATTTTCTTCAAGTAGTTCGTAAAAATTCGTTACATCTTTGGGATTAATTCTTAATGACAATATATCTAGGATTGCTTTTTCTGGCGATGCCATCATAAAAGACTCCTTTTGATTTATTTTTTTTAAATCTACTCCCCAAGGAAATGCATTATTGTACAAATGCTCAAATTGAAATTCACCCAGCGGTGTTGTAAATTGTTTTTTCTTTTTTGTGGTGACACTTGTAATAACTTCAACTCTCTCGGGAATAAGTCTGTAGTATGAGAGTACGTATTCAAGTGAAACATACGATGGGCCATAGAGAAGATTGGCCATAATTTCTTTTGAATATAATATTGGACCTGTCTTTGGCCCCCAAGTGTAAAGTCCTTTTTTAAGCCTTACAAGGTATCCCTTAGTAGCCAGATTTCCTAAGTATCTCCTAACATGAGAATGATCTTTTAATTCTTCTTTAATTCTTTGATAATCAAAATAATTTGTATCAATTTTGTTTTTTAGGTCAAAAACATCCACTTTAAGCTCCAGTATGTTACATATATTGTAACATACTGGACGATGGTTGCAAGTTGTTTGATAGGGCTCTAGTCTTAATTAGGGTACTGAATACTTCTAATTTCCCTATTTATCCATATAAATAGCCAAAAATAGCCATATTTATGGATATGGAATTACACGAAAAAAATATAATCATTAGCCCTAAAGTACTCAAACTGATCGCTGAAATAGATGAGTTCAAGGGGAGCTGGCTCTCGCTAGGACAACTTGCTCCAGAGAGACTCACGTCACTTAAAAAAATTGCCACCATTGAATCCGTGGCCTCTTCTACGCGTATCGAAGGAGTAAAACTTAGTGATTCAAAAGTAAAAGTGCTCCTATCTGGTTTGGATATCAATTCATTTAAAAATAGAGATGAAGAAGAAGTGGCCGGCTACGCAGAAGTAATGAATTTAATTTTTGATGGTTTCAGAGAAATGCATCTAAACGAAAATATTATTAAACAACTTCATCAAGTGCTTTTGAAATTTTCAAGTAAAGATGTTCGACATCGAGGCGATTATAAAAAACTAAATAATCATGTAGAAGCCTATGACCCTAATGGAAAAAGTTTGGGACTTATTTTTCAAACTGTAACTCCATTTGATACTCCCTTTAAAATGGAAAAATTAATCGCATGGCTTAATAATTCTCTTCTTGAAACAGAATCACACCCACTTATTGTTATCGGTCTATTTGTCCTCGATTTTTTAGCGATACACCCATTTCAAGGTGGCAATGGAAGACTCTCTAGAGCACTTACGACACTTCTTTTACTTAAATCAAACTATGAATATGTGCCATATTCATCCATGGAACGCGTGATTGAAGAGAATAAAGATAAGTATTATTTAAACCTAAGTGCCTCTCAGACAGAAGCAGAAGGTGAGAGTGTCCAGCTTGTGAAATGGATTGAATTTTTTCTCGATTGTTTATGTAAGCAGAAAAATACTCTATTGAGAAAACTCGAAAAAGAAAAGGCCTTAGTGTCTCTGCCTAAATTATCTGAACAAATCATAATTTCGTTAAAAGACCATGGGAAACTATCTTTATCTGAAATTGTAAAACTAATTGGTGCCAATAGAAACACCGTTAAGTCTCATCTTTTTAAACTTATTGAAGTAAAACAAATTCAAAAAGAGGGTAGAGGAAAAGGAACAGTCTATTATATTTGATGGCCGTAGCTACGTTAGCTAAAATTTATATGCGTAGGCTTTCATACCTCCAATGTATTTACTGGCGGATACGAGCTCTCGTTCCACATTTTCAAATTATCAATATCGTCGCTTACCAATAAACCCTCTAAAAAGGTTATGAAACCTCTAATAGAGGTTTATGTGTAAGCTGAAAAATGCTAGTATACCTTCATACTTGAAAAAATATTAGGCAGCGAAACTGCCATGAAAATTATGTTACATTTAATTCATTATGGTGAGATCTATCCATCGGCTGTGGCTAAAGATTATCAAATGTCTTTAAGTGCCGTTCAAAAACAATTTGAACGCTTTGAGGAAGCCGGTGTTGGTTTCAAAGCTTGTTGGCAAAACACGAGTTTATTTGTTCAATAGAAAATCACCTGTGACAAAACCGTTCATGGAATTAATCAAGATTTATTACGATGGGCTTTCTCTGGAAGATAAAGAAAATATTTTTGCGGCCAGAAGACGACCTCGAAGACCAGGAAAACCTGTAATGAGAAAAGGACATTCACTTGTCGATTAATTTGAAAACATGTAGCGGTTCATCTTAAAAAGAAGGGTATTGATACTATTCTCGTTGGTGGTGCTGTTGTATCAATTTATTCCAATGGTGCCTATCACTCAGGTGATCTTGATTTTGTGAATCCCGAATGCAAACATCTCTTTGTTGAGTTTCCAGGAGGTCCTCCGCTTGGGATTGGTGAAGACAATACAATTATTCCAGACGAAGTCGAAGTGGGGGGAACAATTATAAAAATTCTATCACCTACTGATTGTGTTAAAGACCGTCTTGCTTCTTATATTTATTTCAAAGCGCCTGAGGGATTAGATCAGGCGGTGTTAGTTGCTAAAAATCAAGAAGTAAATTTTTCGAGTATAAAAAAATGGTGCAAAAATGAAAATGTGCCACATGTATTTGAAGATTTTCTGAACGCCTTTAAACGTAGTAATTAAGGTGCCTGTGGATTTGTGCGTGAAGTTGCATGATATTTTTAAACTCAATAAAACATTTAAAAACAAATAGATAGCTATCTATTTGACTGTTTGGGATTATGAGTCCAAAATAAACATATGTACATCATTAGAGATTTCTTAAACTCACTTCTTAAAATAACCTCACAAGAAGCTGTTCTGCTTTGGGGTCCTCGGCAAGTAGGAAAGACGACCTTGCTTGATCAATTAAATCTTAACTCTAGTTTATTTTTGGATGATCTTAGGCTTCGACAGGCCTGTGAAGAAGATCCTGCACTTGTAGTTAGTAATCTTGAAACGCCTTGCCTTATAGATGAAGCTCAGTATGCACCTAATCTTTTTCCCGAACTTAAGTTAAGAATAGATAAATTAAGAAGAGAAAATCTAAAAAGTTCTAAAAGTAGATCTACCCTTTATTATCTGACTGGTTCAAACAAATCTTTACTTGATGAGAAGGTGAAAGAATCTTTGGCCGGGCGTTGTAGTCTATACACTTTACATGGCCTCTCATTTAAAGAACTCTTTACCAATGACTCAGAAATAAACGTAAAAAATATTTTATTTCGAGGTGGATTCCCTGATTTGTATACCCAGAAAAATATTCAGGTTTCAAAATACTTAAATGACTACATTGTAAGCTTTATTGAAAAAGATATTGCACGAACTGCAGGTATACAAAAAATAAATGAGTTTCATACTGTCTTGCACTTGTTGGCCGCACGAACTGGACAATTTTTGAATGTTAATGAAATTTCAAATTCTGCAGGTGTAGAACAAAAAACTGTTCAATCTTGGATTGATCTATTACAGAAAAATTTAATTATAGAGTTAGTCCATCCTTACTCATCTAATTTGAGTAAACGAATTACTAAAATGAAAAAACTCTATTTTTATGATGTTGGTCTATGCGCTAGATTACAAGGTCATCATGATGAAACAACTTTATGGAACTCACCGCAAATCGGTAGCTTGTTTGAAACATTGGTATTTTCCGAGATCATTAAAACGAGAGATAATTTTATTAAAGATTGGAATATATTTACTTGGAGAACTAAAGATCAAAAAGAAATTGATTTTATTCTGCAAGATGGAAATAGATTTTTATTTATTGAATCAAAACTAGGAATTCATGGCGTGAAGTCATTCGAGCTTGACGTTGAAGCAAAAAAGGTTTTCAAGACCCCTTATCAGAAAATAGTTGTAAGTGTCGGATCTGAAATAGCACAATTGAGTACCGACACACTCTCAATACCGATTAAATTTTTAGGTGAGTATCTTTCAAAATGGTAGTTAAAAAGGTATAATATTGTCTTTTTAAATCTATCGAGGACACTAAAATGGCCAATGAATTTATACCTTTAATAGTAGCAAACTCAACAAAATATCCTTTTTTATTATCTAGTTATCGAAATATGCATCATAATGATGTGTTTTTTTTAGAAGAAGAAAGTATTTTTAATAGAGATCAATGTTCTTTTTTTATGCTCTCTGGAATTGAAGATAATTTAATTTCATATCGATTTATTCAGGAGGATAATCAACACAAAGTTTATATCGATTGTAGCTGTTTTGCATGTCGGCCCAATTTCGTATGCGAATCGCTGAAGTGTAGTCTGGTTAAGATGTCTGACGAAATAGATGGAGCCGAATTAATAGAAAAATATAAAGATGCAGAATTTTTTATCAATACTATGAATAATTCGAATAGAGAAGATCAGTTACGCGAATTATTGAATGCTCTCGAAGATAGTAATAGCAAAAACAATATAGAACCTCTCATAGCATATGGTTTTACAGATAAAACTAATGAGCAGAGCTCCAATGGACTTGATTGGAAAGTCGTAAAAAAAATATACCTAAATAATTTAAAAAATTCGACAGTTAATGCAGTTAAAACTAGAGAGGAGATGATTTATGTACTTCATTATCTAAAAGAGAATTATTATGGCCGAGGATATACAGCACCATGGTTGATGTTAAGTTTACATCAACTTAAAAAAACAAAAGATAAAAATAAATTTGTTAGTATAGATGAAAAAATAAAATTTAGTGACTTAAAAGGCGTTAAGTTTAAACTGAATGAAGTTGTCAAGTTTGAATCTAATCTTGATAAGTTTGTAAGTGAAAGATTTAGAGATAGTTTGTTAGATAGAAAGGCCAGCGATGCCCGAGAGGCCGTCGGTAGTTCTTTTTCTGAAATTTATATTTATCCTCAATATCACGACATTATTGAAGAAGTCGCAAAAAATGGTAAATTGTATCTCTCTCGTTCACGAGAGCCACAGCTTGATAAACTGGAATGGACTGAAGGCGAAAATCAGTTAGACTCGCAAGTGCTAAACCTAGATTATAATGAAAAATTAAATCAATTTGTTTTTCAAGAATCCGTTAAAACTAATGAGGTCATAGAACCAGATCATATAAATATAATTAAAATACCTGGTTTTTTAATTAATAAAAACATAATTTCAAAAATACCCACTAATGATAATTTATTACTCAAACAAATTTCAAACGTAAAAAACAATGTGGCCGTTAAACTTGATGAATTAAATTTTTTCATTAGTTTTTTAAATGAGCAAAATCTATATCCATTGTTGAAATTTAATAATATTAATTTTAAAGAAATATGTAATGTCGAACCCGCAATTGAATGCAAAGTGGAATTGGCCAGCGACTCTTGTTCTATTGTTCCTGTCTTTAAGTATGAAGACCATGGTTTTCTATTTGGCGATTTATGTCTTCAGCATATAGATATTGAAAGGCGAATTAATTTTATAAGAAACCATTCTCTTGAAAATAAAATTTTATCAGAGCTTGCATCGAGTATCGAGTTTAGTCGGTGGGGGGAAACTTTAAATATAATTGATGGACATGATTTAATTAAAAAACTTGATAATCAAAAAGTACCAATGACATATAAGAATAAAAAAATAAATATAGCTAAAGATTTTGGATTTACAGCTTCTAGTGGAATTGATTGGGTTGATATAAAAGGCGAAATAAATTTTGGTGATCTTGGGGTCTTTGATATTATTAAACTTAAGGCAGCTCTAAATAAAGGGCCATATATTGAGTTTAAGAATGGCGAGATTGGCCTATTGCCAAATATCTTTGCCAAAAAATATAAGAATATTTTGGATTTATCAAAAGACAATAAAAATGGTGTGCTTAGAATCAATAAACTACATTCTGCTTTTCTGGACTCAGATTCCTTAGATGAATTAAATATCACACCAGATGTGACATTTGAAAAATTTCTACAATCATTTGAAGTATTAAATAAATCTAAAAATAAAACTTCAAAATCAAAGCTTGAAAGTTTTAATGGTGACTTAAGAAAATATCAATTGGAAGGCCTGAATTGGTTAGAAAATTTATATAAAACTGAACATAACGGAATACTCGCCGATGATATGGGGCTAGGGAAGACAGTCCAAGTTATTGCTCATCTGAGTTCTCTTATGGATCAGAGTCTTAAAAAGAAAAAAAGTTTTGTGACCTTGATTATCGTTCCCAAAAGTTTACTTTTTAATTGGAAAAATGAATTCAATAAATTTAATCCTAAAACAGTCGTAGAAATTATTCAGTCAACAGCAGATTTAGAAAAATTAAAAGATGTTAAGATAAAAACAAAAGTGTTCGTAGTAACATACCACTTTTTAAGATCAAAGCTTGATGCATTTATTCCTCTTGAGTTTAATTTTATAGTTTTAGATGAAGCGCAAAACATTAAGAACGAAAATTCACAAATTACTCAAGCCGTTTTACAATTAAAAGGTGAAAGGAAATTAGCGTTAACGGGTACGCCTATTGAAAATTCACTTTTAGATCTTGCCTCTATCTTTGAATTCTTATATCCAGGATCTATGACAGCGGCACTAAAAGCAAAACTAGATGCCAGAGGTCCAAAGAAAAAAGCTGAAGATAGTATTGAAGGTAACCAGTTTCTTCAAGTCTTTGCAACTTTTGTTAGGCCAATGATTTTAAGACGTACAAAAAAACAAGTATTAACAGATCTTCCCCCTAAAATTGAAAAAAATGTCTATCTTGAGTTTAGTGAAATAGAACTAAAACAATATGAAACTTTAAAAAAAGCTATTCAGTATTCACTTGTTGTTGATAGTGAAAATAAGAATAATAGTTTTAAAATCATTGAGGGTATTTTACGCTTACGACAAATATGTCTAGACTCAACACTATTGACTAAAATTGAATCAGATAAAAGATTAAATATTGTCGGAAAACAAAAAACAAGATCTTCAAAAATAAATTCACTAATTGAATTACTTCAAGATGTCATTGCAGAAGGTTCTAAAGCAATTGTCTTTTCACAGTTCTCATCTTTTTTAGAAATTGTTAGATCTGAATTAAGTATTGAAGGATTAAAAACCGCCTATATTGATGGCCAGACAAAAGATCGTGAAGGCCAAGTTAATAAATTTAAATTAGAAAAAGATTGTCAGGTTATGTTGAGTACACTGAAAACAGGTGGTGTTGGGCTTAATCTAACGGAAGCAGAATATGTTTTTATTATGGACCCTTGGTGGAATCCCGCGGCCGAAAATCAAGCGATTGATCGGGCCCATCGTATCGGTCAATCTAAGTCTGTAATGGTGTATAAATTAATCATGAAAGATTCAATTGAAGAAAAAGTTGTAGAACTTCAAAATTTAAAAAAGAATGTTGCCAATTCAGTGCTAGAGCTAGGAGATGAAGGTCTTATGAAAACTTTAAATAAGGAAGAGATTTCTTCTTTATTTGAGTAAGATAGTTAGCGCCTTGGGAGGATTAAAAATACCCCTATAAAGCTGCATCAGCAGTTCTTTTTTACCCCTATTTTAGTGCTTCACAACATGTAATCATTTAGTTATCATTGCTTAATGAAAAGAATTGCAGAACTACATTTAGATCACTGGTTTACCAAAAAAAACCGACAACCACTCATAATTAGAGGGGCCAGACAAGTTGGAAAATCAACCTTAGTTAAACTTTTTTGTAATTCTCATAGTCTTCAACTGATAGAAATTAATCTTGAGAAAATTAAACTCAACTCTCTGTACTCTGATAATTTTAATATACAAAATGTATTAGATGAAATTCAGTTAATATCTCAAAAAAAAATTAATGAAAAAACTATTATATTTTTCGACGAAATTCAAGAATCCCCCAAACTTCTCAAATCTCTTAGATATTTTTATGAAGAACGTCCACATATTGCAGTTATAAGTGCAGGTTCTCTATTAGAAATTGCGCTTAAAAATGAAGATTTTAGTTTTCCAGTAGGACGAGTGGAATTTTACCATCTTGGACCTATGTCATTTACAGAGTTTTTATGGGCAACTGGTAATCATTTTTTACAAGAAAAATTAGACCAACTGGATTTCTCACTGGCCGTTGTTTCACTTGCAAAGGAACAACTTAGAAATTTTTATTATGTAGGAGGAATGCCAAAGGCCGTAAATACATTTGTAGAGGAAAAAAGTCTTGTCTCTGTACGCGAGATTCAAAATCAAATTCTTCAAACGTATGTTGCAGATTTCCCAAAATATAATACACGAATTCAAGTTGAGCGAATTGAAAGAGTTTTTTATTCAACAATTAATCAGCTTGGTAAAAAAATAATTTATCAAAAAATTGATCCTGGTTCTCAATCTCGTGATATACGACGAATTATTGAACTTTTAGTTGATGCTCGTGTTCTGTTGCCATGTCGCCATTCTGCAGCGAATAGCGTTCCTCTTGCAGGTGAGGTTGATACATCCATCCAGAAAATGTACTTTTTAGATGTTGGACTTGTTAATGCTATGATGAGATTAGACTTAGATATTCTTGATCAAGAAATGAAAAATAATTTTAATACAAAGGGAATGATCGCCGAACAATTCGTAGCACAACATTTAGCCTATTTAGATAACCAGACATCTGGTCCCGAGCTTTATTACTGGTTAAGGGATCGAGGCTCGCAAAAAGGTGAGATTGATTTTATAATACAAAATAAAAATCAAATTATTCCTGTTGAAGTTAAGGCTTCAAAGGCCGGACACTTGAAATCCCTTTTTTATTTTAGCAAAGAAAAGAAAAAGAATATTGGAGTCAAGATTTCACTTGATCCATTTTTAGTTACAAAATCGCATCATAAAATTTTCGACCAGAAAATAGAAATTTCACTTGTTTCTTTGCCTCAATATGCTGTTGAGCAAGTGATAAAAGTATTAGATGGTGTTGAGTTGGGATAACGTTTCAAATCTGTTCCCATTCCAGAACACCAAAACAAAACATTAATTCTATAATAATTATTTCACAACTGAAATAACAGCATCTTATCCGATCAAAAAATTGGCACTTCACTTGCTTTTACCTCTTTGTTCACAAACAAAAATAGGGGAGAAGCTATGCAGACAATTAATTTTGAAGAAACAACATGGAATCTAGTTTGGAAAAACTAAATCAGACTTCTGAGTTTGTTATTTTGTTTGTTGTGAATTTTATAACTGCAATTATTTTTCTAGTGATTTGTATGATATTGGGCCTACATTATTTAGCAATACCCTTAGAAGTTAAATCTTTAGCCTTGATCTTTTTAGGTTCATTTATTGGAAGTTTCCTAGGGCTACTATTATTTTATATTTCTATTAAGACGATTCCATTTTATAAGGCCAATTTATATAGGAGTTTATCACCAGTCGTAAGTCTGTCTTTGGGTCTATATTTTTTTCCTGTTTCACTTACATATA
>JAVHRK010000109.1:0-13760 GCA_036171615.1 Bacteriovoracaceae bacterium | reverse complement strand
AATAATCGAGAGATAAAAATTTTTGGAAAAGAAGAAAGGCAAATTTTTAAATCGGAACGACATAATATCTTTATTGGTGATCTGACTCCAACACTTCTTGTTTCACCAACAGGACTAGAGATAATAGATACAATTCTCAAGCTTCCCCGTAATGAACTTATAAATGATAATCCAACAAAGATGTGTAATAATTTTGGGCTTTCACGTCCAAAGTTAAGTAATATTATGAGCACTTTTAGGGTTAATAAATTAACCGAACTAAAGTCTGAGTTATTAAATATAGAAATCTCTTAGTGGATAGAGGCGTTCAATACACCTGTTACCAAAAGAAAAATGACTCCATTCCGAACTAAAAAAACGCGACGATATGCATTCAAAGAGAATTGTGATGATTTTAAATTTCAAGAACTAATGCAAAAATTAAAAAACGAAAATATAGATGTTGAGTATGGTGGTTTAAGTTACTTGAAAAATCTAGGGTCAATAAGGATGAACGAATTTGACGTAGTTGTAAAGGCAGATCAAATAATCGACATTGTTGAGAAAATGAACCTAAGGCCGGCAAAAAAAAATGAGTTGAACAAAAATATTTTTATAACACCAATCGATGGCGATTTAAGAGACGAGCGATTTTATTCAAAAATAAAAAATTATCACAATCGCTTTTCTGGCTTAGAAAATTTAAATCCATTAAGATTTTTATGGGGAATTAATTACGAGGAATCAAGAATTCAAGAAGAAAGAAAATCTTTACTAGAGAGTTATTTTAATGAAATTAAAAAAAACGACCATTGACCTTGGAACATCAAGTTTGATGAGTCGTTGCCTGGTCTCTTGAAGGCCATAAAGGGGCAAAGAGCAAACACATTTCTTATTGGAGCGAGTTTATTTGATATTTATAAATCTGAAAATTGGATTAGCACTTTTTCTAGAGAAACAGGTGACGCTGATTTCACTATCGAGTATTTTGGAGACCCCGAAGAGTATAAGAACGTCTGGCTAAAGGGTATATATGATGTCGAAGAAAAAAATCAATTTTAAAACTAGCTAATTGCAAATCCCTAAAGGACTTTGTTCAATTAATTGATTTCATTTTTCAGCGATAAATATTGTAATGGCCTAAACCGTCTAAAACAACTTGCATTTTACTTTAGTCCGAACTATTCTAAAAATCACTTTACTTTAGTCCGGAGTAACTTTTGGGATTTTTACTAGAACGATCGATCAAAAAGTTCGCTTTAACAGACTTAGAAAAAAAAATAGTTTTAATTTCTGGCCCGAGGCAAGTTGGAAAAACTTACTTATCCAAGTCTTTATCTTCGGATTATCTTTATTTAAACTATGACAATATTGATTCTCAAAGAGAAATTGCAGAAAGATCATGGCCACGAAATAAAGATCTTATTATTTTTGACGAACTTCATAAAATGACAAAGTGGAAACAATGGCTAAAGGGTATATATGATGTCGAAGGTGTAAATAATCCTAACCCTAAAATATTGGTCACAGGATCGGCAAGACTTGATACGTTTAGGAAAATGGGTGATTCCCTCGCAGGCAGATACTATTTACTCCACTTGCTTCCTTTGTCTGTTAATGAAGTTTCTCCAAATAATTCAAAAGAAGTTGTAGATCAGTTTTTAAAATTAGGTCAGTTTCCTGAACCATTTTTATCGGGAAGTGAAGTGGAATCCCGGATTTGGAGAAAAACACATCTAGATATAATAATCCGACAGGATTTACTTGATTTGGAAAATGTTTCATCAATTAAAAAGATAGAACGATTAGTTCAACTTCTTGCCGATAGGGTTGGATCTGGAATATCTTATGCCAAACTAGCACGGGACTTGGAAGTTTCAGCACCAACCATTAAAAGCTGGATACAAATATTAGAAGAGTTATATGTAGTTTATTCTATTCGTCCATTTTCAAAAACATTGGCCAAATCAATATTGAAAGAACCTAAGATTTATTTTTTTGATATAGGACAAATAAAAAAAACAGAATTGAGATTAGAAAATTTAGTAGCTAATCATCTTTACAAGAAAATTCATTTCTTAAACGATACGATGGGACTAAATTACGAATTAATGTACTTTAGAGACAAGGAACAGCGAGAAGTTGATTTTGTTTTAACGGAAGATAATTTACCAGTGCAGCTTATAGAAGTTAAAACATCGGATGATGTTCCAACACGTTCCCTAATTTATTTAAAAGAGCATTTCAAAGGTATCGACGCAGTTCAGTTAGTTCATCAGTTAAGGCAGGAACGTTTTGCAAGCGGGATTAGAGTTATGCATCTTCATGAGTTTTTATCTGTGCTTGAAACATAGTTTAGCTGTGTAGATTTAGGATGCGAGTTTCTGCTGAATTGCTAACTCTATTATTTGATCTAAATGAATTCCTAGACCAGTTGACCACTCAATATCAATTTTACATTCTCCAATTTTGGCATCCATCCAGTCAGTGATATTATTTGGATAGCAATAGACATTTTTAAAACTATCAAGATTGGCCGTATAAACTGAAGAGTCATTTAATGTTATTCGTATTACATTAAGTTCGAGAAGTTCAAATTTTTTAATTCTAAGCTTCATTGAATCATTCATTATTTTAGTCCTTTAATCTTTGGCAGTGGCTTATTTAAAATTGCCTGCTCCCAAGCATAGTATAGCATTTCTGAATTTTCTAGTGTCCATTCCTTAATAAGTTTAATTGCAGTATTAGACATACTACCAACTATTAAATCGCCATCTAGCGTAAAAGCAGCTTGATTTTCATTATACACAGCATGAAAATGTGGAATATTATGCTTCCCTTGCTCATTCCAATAGATAAAAATTTTAATTCCGTAGAATTCTGATATTTTAGGCATAGGTTCTCCTCTGAATTTATTTGCTAAATCTGCAAATTATTACAAAAAGTATTTTTTTTAAGTAGAAGAAATTTATGGATGAATTGGTCAAGAAATTCAAAATTAGCGATATCGACTATGTACATTCCCCAATCAAACTTCTAAAATTTTCTTCAAAAGGAATTAAAAAATGAAAGGAATAATTTTAGCAGGTGGCTCGGGAACGCGCTTATACCCCATGACAAAAGTCATGACTAAGCAATTACAGTCAGTGTATGACAAACCAATGATTTATTATCCACTAAGTTTTTTAATGCTCGGAGGAATTAAAGATATTTTGATGATTACAACTCCACATGATTTACCACATTTCCAAAATTTATTAGGAGATGGTTCACAGCTTGGCATTAAGTTAACTTATAAAATTCAAGAGAAACCGAATGGACTTCCTGAAGCATTTGTTCTTGGTGAAGATTTTATAAATGGAGACGATGTTTGCTTAATTCTCGGAGATAATTTATTTTACGGAGATATTAAATTTTTTAGAAATGCCCTTGCTGATCATGCTGCTAAAAAAGATGGAATTAGGGGAAGAGTTTTTGCTTATAGTGTTGCTGATCCAAGATCCTATGGTGTTGTCGAATTCGATAAAAAAACAAAACTTGTAAAAAGTATTGAAGAAAAACCCACTGATCCAAAATCTAATTATGCTATTCCTGGACTTTACATTCTAGATTCAAGTGCTTCATTTCGAGCTAAAAATTTAAAGACTTCAAAGCGTGGGGAAACAGAAATCGTAGATTTAATTTTGTCTTATAAAAATGAAAATGCTCTTGGGGTAGAAATTATCACTCGCGGTGTTGCATGGCTTGATACGGGAACTCCAAAATCGCTACTTGAAGCTTCCTCTTATATTGGAGCAATTGAAGAGCGGCAAGGTCAAAAAGTTGCTTGTCTGGAAGAAGTTGCTTTTCGCATGGGGTTTATTGATCTGAATGGTCTACATAAAACAATTGAAAGTTTACCTAAGTCGCCTTATCGGAATTATTTGGAGAAGTTTTTGAAAGATGGGGAGTGAGGCGGTGCAAATAGTATTTGTTCTAAATTCTTTAGAGCAAATTCAAGATTCATAATAGAAATACCATCATCCGTTATACGGGGCATACTTTCCATACAAAAGACAAAGCATTTTGCGTTTGGATAATCTTCTTTGAAAATTCTAAGCGCTGTTAAATCTTCACTTCTTATTTTTTGAGTTCGCTTAACTTCAATAGCACAAAAACTGTCCTCACCATAAAGTACAAAATCAACCTCTACTTTTGCTGCCGTTCTATAAAAAAAGATTTCTGCTGAATAATCTTTATTATCAATCAATGCCATTAAATGCTGAAGAACTAAAGTCTCAATAGCAGGACCATCAATTTGCTCTTCAGAATCAAGAGGCCCTTTTTTTCGTAGAGTTCTATACACGCCAACATCAAAATAATAAAATTTGGGTCTTGAAGACATTTTTCGTTTGGCCTTTATTTGAAACACCGAGAGACGAGTGCCAAGCATGAGATCTTCTATTACTTGGATATATGCCTCAATGGTTTTTCTATCTACACCAACATCACTTGCAATATTTTGGGAATTTAAAATTTCTCCTTGTGAAAAAGCCAAAGCTTCAAGGAATTGACTAAAGAGCGCAAGATTTCTAGTTAAAGCCTCTTGCTGTACCTCTTCTCGCAAATAGGTACCAACATAACTTTTTAAAAAATTGCTTGGGTTATCAACTGCAAGTGCCATTGGCAATAATCCAAATCTTAATGCAGAATGAAGAACAAAATCCTTCCCTAACTCAAGCGCTGTAAGAGGGTGAAATTTTTTAACCAAGGCCCTTCCGGCCAGTAAATTTACAGATTGTTTTTTTAATTTACGTGCGCTCGAGCCAGTTAAAACAAATTGTAATTTATTATTCTCAATTAACTGATGAACATAGTTTAAAAGTTCAGGGCATCTTTGAATTTCATCTACTATGACCCATTTTTTTTTAGAAGCTAAGACATGTTCTTTAAATAATTCCGGGGCCCTTAGATATGACTGATAAAGCGCTTGATCTAATAAATCGATATAAAGCGCTTCTGGAAATTCAGCTTTAACCCAGGTTGATTTGCCTGTTCCCCTTGGACCCAATAGAAAAAAGCTCTGTGATTTTGAATAGTTAATTAATCTGGGATACATACTCCCAATTATGTGCTAAAAAAAGGAGTTTGTCTCCTTTTTTATTCTCAAGTCGTATAAGTCTTAAATTGGGAATAAGAGATCAAAAGTGACTTACTTGTTTATATTTTGTGGTATACTTACCACATGGCTAAGAAAAAAAATTTAATTTAAAAGATCTTAAATCTGATTTTATAGAGTTAATGCTTTCAAAAAATGACGAAACTTCAGGACAAAATACGGCAAGCAGGATTGCCAATAGTTTTTTCCATGGTGCATTTAAAAAATATTCAACGGCCGTTGAAAATAAAAGATTTATTTTAAAAGTCCAAGAAAGAAAATATCCTGATTTACCTATTATTGAGTTTCTCTGCAATGTTATGGCACGTGATTTAGGGTTGGATGTACCAGATTTTTATTACGTACTATTAAATAACAAACTTCCTACATTTGTGACAAGAAACATATTGGACTTTCACGACAAGAGCAACCTCGTTCACATCTGGCATTATTTGAAAGTGGAAGGACGAAAAGACTTAAAAATATAATGTTGAAAGCGCATTTAGTGGAATTCAGATTTCTGCCAAAAGAAAAAAAGCTTTCATAGAAATGATTAAAAGAAATAGTGCACGCTTATTATAGAGGTTCCATTTATGATTCTTAAAATATATTTAGAAGGAAAAAAAGATAAAACTTTAGTAGGTGTTCTGGAAAGAAAGAATGACGAGTATATTTTTAGTTATGATAAAAAATATTATTATTCAGAGTCTCCATTACAAATTGGGCCAGAGTTAAACTTAAAGAAAATGGTCCACAAATCTAGGGAATTATTTTCTATTTTCAGTGATCGAATCCCTAGTAAAAAAAATGCGGCCTACGAAGAGTATTGCCGAGAAGTTGGAATTGATAAAAATGAAAAGGATGAAATGCTCCTTCTTGCTAAGCTAGGGGGCAGAGGACCAAGTTCCTTTATAATTGAGGTGCCATCATCTGGCGAAAAATTTACAGGACATGACCTAGCTGCATTTAGGCAGCGTTTGGGGATAACTATGCGTGAATTTTCTGACGCATTTGATATTTCTCTTTCATCAATACAACGAGTGGAAAACGAGAAAAACGCAGGTTCGGAAGTCTTGAAAAGAATAGAGATTTATGCAAAATTTTCAGAGGTCGCAGTTTTTGAAGTTTTGAAAAACAAAGAAAAATTACATTCGAGAATATCAGATAAAATATTGTCGGCGTTGCGGGCCTAGTAGTTACATAGCCGTTACATAAGAAAATTTGAGCCTGAAGGGGCGCAATCGAGAGAGCTTCTTCTTAAAATGATTCAGCAAAAAAACATATCAAATTTTAAAAAAATCAACTAGAAATTATCAATTTATAAACGGGGTTAAATTACCGCTTACGATGTACAATGAAATTTTAGGCAATGTAAAATTTGCGATTAAATCCTGAACATTTTTAATCTAATAAAATTTTGATTGTTCCAGATGTCTTAATTTAGGGCACGCGACCCAATATTTAACTGAGATAAAAGTTTTTTTATGTCAGGGCCAATTTTTTCTCCGAACTTTTCTCCGAACTACTCAATGTGAAGAACTAATGGATGACCACTCTTTATTCAGCACGCTGATATTAGTCTGCTGGTACCTTACGGGAAACTATTTAGTTGGGAATAAAGGTTAGTTGTTTCTTTTCTTTCCAGAGACAAGCAATAAAATCTTTATAAGGTAAAATAATTATACCATCTTCTGTTATTCGCATTTTTTTCTCTAAGCAGACAATTACTAATTCTCGCACTAAAGGATAGTCGATTTTTAAAATTCTCAAGTTTTTTAAATGGTCAGAAGTTATTCTATCTGTTGCCTTGGCCTCAATTGCAAATTCCATATTTCCAAGAATAAAGTCAACTTCGGCTCCGCTAGTTAGTGCCCAATATGACATCGCATAGTCTGCATCAGTGTAGCTAATATAGCAGTGCAGTTCATGATAGATCCAGTTTTCAAAAGCCTTTCCAAAATCAGAGGACTTTGGTTCAAGTTTATTTCGATGGGTTAAAAAATTAACGATACCTACATCAAAAAAATAAAATTTTGAACTTTGTACGGTTCTTCTTTTGGCTTTTTTAGTATAGGCCGGTAAAAAATCTCCTGTTAGGGTATCAACAAGAATTTCAAAATGTGCCTGAACTGTTTTTGAAGAGACTCCGACATCTCTGGCAATGTTTGAAAAATTAATAATTCCACCATCAGAGAATGCGGCAGCTTCAAGAAATCTTGAAAAGATAGGTAAACTTCTCGTTAAACCTTCTGAAAGTATTTCTTCTTTTAAATAGTCTGAAATATAGCTTTTGTGACAATGGATAAAATCGTCATCAAGATAAAAAGTAGGTAAATACCCTCTATTTAGCATTTTTTTTAAATCAAAATCAACGCCTAGTTCACGAGCTGTTATGCCAAATAATTCAAATCGACGTGCCCTTCCGCCTAATAGGTTCCCGTGACCTCGTTTTAGTTTTCTGGCACTAGATCCACACAACCCAAAAATAATTTTTTTTTCTTCAATCAGAAAATGAACTTCATCCAAGAGTAAAGGTACTTTTTGAACCTCATCAATAATGACTAGGCTGCCCGCTTTTAAGTTATTGAGTCTTTCTCTTAGTAAACTTGGTCTCGCACTGAAATCCAAAAAATCTTCGGAATTTAATAAATTAATGAAAACCGCACTAGGAAAACACTTTTTTAATAAAGAGCTTTTGCCTGTTTGACGTTGTCCCCATAGAAAAAAACTTTTTTTGGGCCTATTTAATTTCAACAATCTAGTATACATACTTCTATTATTCGTGAATATTTGGAGTATGTATACTAATTTTCTTAAACACCTGCCAGAAAGCAGCTGAATGTTTGCTGGTACCTTTCCTAGCCTAACTCACTTAATGCTTTTTCATATGTTTCTTTGGTGAGCCGGGTGTAGTGCCAGATATTGTCATCTTCCATAAAAGAAACGCCTTTTCCCTTGATGGTTCTAGCAATCAGCGCTTTTGGTTTTGATGAAGTGCTATTTAAAAGGATGGACATATTTTTTTCTAGCTCAAGGACATCGTGACCATCACATTCGATAGTTTCAAAATTAAAAACTTCCATGTTTAAAACGCTGTGACAACGGCCCTTCGCCTGAAAACTATTAGCGTCTACAATCAAAATAAAATTATTTAATTGTCTGTGGGCCGCAATCATTATGGCTTCCCAAGCGCTGCCTTCATTTAATTCGCCGTCACCGACGATGCAGAATATTTTTGATGCGGACTTGTCGATTTTTTTTGAAAGAGCTATTCCAGTAGCAACAGTTATTCCTTGTCCGAGAGATCCGCCGGAAACTTCGATTCCTTTTACATGGGAATCGGCGAGAACTGTAAGCATAGATCCATCACCGAAGTAGTTTTCAATTTTATTTCATGGCCTTTACTTAGGCAGAGGTAGTCGCGATCGGGGGCCAAGGAAATAAGTTTTTTTGTATTTATAAATTTTGTATAGAGAACGTGGGCGATTTCTACTAAGGAGAATGAACAGCCGATGTGGACTGAGCTGGCGTTGTAGGCCATACGGAGGATTGTTTTTCTGAGAGTGGTGGGGGGGTTCATAAGTTTGATTATACAAAAATAGTAGTGAATGGCACATTTAAAATAATTACCAAAAAAAAGGCAAGTTTTATTCCGTTTTAGGCTTAGTAGTTACATAAAAAAAACAATATAACTAGTTAAAAAACACATAGTATTGCCCTGCCAAAAGCTCTTGCAGTTACATGGCCGTTACATAAGAAAATTTGAGCCTGTAGCGGCAATTAGGGAAAAATAACCGGATTAGAGGAACCATCGGACTTAAAAGTTCTCTTCCTACAAAATATATCAGATAATATCATCAACTCAGGGTTGGTATTATTTTCTTTAAACTCAGAGCGAGGTACTGGTATTGATAAAGTTATAAATTGAGGCAGAAATGATTAAGCCCTCTGATCCTGAAACCACCCCAATAAGGAAAATTTACACCAGAAGACGGCGCCAGTATTTTTATTGATACATTGGTGTATGTACTAGTAAGTACTGATGCATTCTAGTATGTATCCTGATCTATTAATACGTTGCGCTTGCATTAGCTTGGTGTTATAATTGTAAAATCAAATATTGATTAGATGGAAATATTATGAATACTAAAAAATATTCAATTCTCATGGGTGACATAGTCGCAAGCAGGAAAGCGCAATCTGACATTTTGCTGTATAAAATTTTTAATAATATAATTGTAAAGACTAATAAAAAATTTACAGACTTAATCATATCTCCTTTGACAATAACTTTAGGTGATGAATTTCAAGGATTGACTAAAAACCTGAAGGATTCATTTAAAATTGCAAATTTCTTGAGAACGGAATTGCTAAAAAAAAAATAGATATGAGATTTGTTATTGGAAATGCCAAGATAGATGCATCTATTATTAATAAAAATAGCTCATGGAATATGATGGGGGCAGGTCTGGCGGAAGCAAGGGAATTATTAAACGATAAAACTACTAAGAATTCATATCGATTTAGCTTCTTAGCTGATGGTAGTGCTAGCGGGCCAGTGCTTTTAAAGCTGCTAAATACTATGGGAAACAGTCTTACCAGTATTGAAAATAAATGGACTGAGAAGCAGCTAGATGCAATTATTGAACTTCGAGGAAGTGGTGCAACGAGACAACAATTGGCACATAAATTAGGAATAAATAGAAACAGTCTCTATAAAACTTTAAAAGCTGCACTATTTGACAATTACAATGAACAGCTGGAATCTATAGTCCTTGCTTTAGTCTTCATGGATAGCAAAACAGCAGGTAAAGAGCAAAATGAATGATTTTATATTTAATTTAATTTTTTTGGCACTTTATATTGTGGCACTGTATCTAGGGAATCCTCTATGTAGATTGATTTTTAAGTACACAAATATTTAAAATATAAATGAAAGTAGCGATACCTCGAAAAAGGATGAAATAGTCCAGGCAGGAAGAGTTATTGGCATATTAGAAAGATTGATAATTGTCATCGGTATACTGTTGCGCAGTTGGGAGTTGGTGGCCGGAGTAATTGCACTCAAGTCCATATCGCGTTATAAAGAATTAGATCACCAGATTACCGCAGAATATTTTTTAATTGGTTCAATGATAAGCATTCTGTGGTCTTTTATCGTAACTTTTGTATTTCTATATTTTAATACGTACTTATGTATTAGTCATCTGATTGATAAAAGTTTTTTTTATTATATTCAAAGCATTGCTCAAAAAATAGCAATTTAATGTCTGCTGGTACCTTTCCTTGTCTAGCTCAACTCACTTAATGCTTTTTCGTAGGTTTCTTTGGTCAGTTGAGTATAGTGCCAGCTATTATCATCTTCCATAAAGGAAACGCCTTTGCCTTTTATGGTTCTGGCAATCAATGCCTTCGGTTTTTTAGAAGTGCTGTTCACTAGGATGGAGAGATTTTTTTCCAGTGCCATAACATCGTGACCATCACATTTAATGGTTTCAATGAAGGATTCCATATTTAAAACACTCTGGCATCGGCCCATGCACAGCACGTGGTAAGTGCATCTTGCGGATTAGTCATTAAAAACACATTGAATCCGCAAGTTGAGTATGTTATTCTCAGTTTGCGGATTCAACATGGGAATAAACAGATGCTACAGGGAAGAGAAAAAGAGATAGCTTTACTTGATGAAGCTTACAAGCAAGTTTCAGGACGTGCACAACTAGCAGTCTTTTATGGCAGACGGCGAATAGGAAAATCATTCCTTATCCAGTTCTGGTGCCATAAAAAGAATTTTCTATATTTTGAAGCACTTGAACATGTATCAAATGTTGATCAAATTGAACATTTTAAAAAACAATTAATAGCTCAAACTAATGACCCACTCTTAAGCATGATCATCTTTAAAGACTGGGATAATTTTTTTGACTATTTAGACAATTATATAAAAAAAACAAAAGGTAAAACAATTTTAGTATTTGATGAGTTTCAATGGATGGCACAAGGGAAAACGAAACTAGTTTCCCTAATAAAATACTATTGGGATAATCACTGGAAGAAGAATCAGTGTTTTTTAATATTGTGTGGTTCAATCGCTTCTTTTATGGTGAAAAAAGTTATTCATTCAAAAGCACTTTATGGTCGAATTGATCATGAATTAAATATTGGGCCATTATTGCCTAGTGCCTGTTACCAAATATTGAACAAAAAAAGATCTTTTGATGAAGTTGTTCAATATAATATGATTTTTGGAGGTGTTCCTAAATATTATGAACTAATCAAAACTTCGAAATCATTTCATCAGAATATAAAAGATTTATTTTTTAAAAAGAATTCCTTTTTTTTTGAAGAATTTCATAAGATATTTTTTTCACAGTTTAAAGAAGTGGGAACTTATAAAAGAATTGTTTCATTGATACATGAAAAGCCTTATACGCTCGCTGAAATTTCCAAGCGATTAAAAATTCAAAGTGGTGGTGGATTAAAAAGCTATTTAGTTAATTTAGAATTGGCTGGATTTGTAGAATCCGAAATTCCATTTAATATGGGGCTTAAAACTAAAAAGAAAGTTTATCGATTAATCGATCCGTTTCTTGTTTTTTATTTTAAATTTATTTTGCCAGCACAAAAAACTATTAACTCGGGAGGCGGTGAACATTATTTTGAAAAAGCAATTCTCCCCACTTGGAAACCGTGGTTGGGGTATGCTTTTGAGCGATTTTGCAAACGGCATGCAATGTTAATTGCTTCAAAAATGGGTTTTCTAGATTCTGTTCTTTTATATGGCCCTCAATTTAATTTGGCACCAAACGGATTTCAATTTGATCTTGTTTTTGAAAGATCTGATCAGGTTATTACAGTATGTGAAATAAAATTTAATGAAAAACCTGTAGACACTTCCGTTGTTAAAGAGATGGAGGACAAATTAAAAAAATTTCCTCTTAAAAAAGGACAAATGCTGGAAAAGGCAATTATTACTAAAAATGGAGTAAGTGAACCTGTTCTAAAGCTTCAATATTTTCATCACATACTCACTGTTAATGATCTGTTGTAATTTTTCTGGCCAATGTTTTATTTTTACTAGAGAGAATACGTTCAAAACTTTCAACTCTTAAAAGATGGCGATAATGGGTCCAGGATAATTATCCACGCACTGAGTGGAATGTCTTGAATGTCAGATAAAATTGCCTCATTTTGGGCCTAGGAATTACATAGAAAAATTCACCACATTTGACTTTATTTCTTTTTAACTTACTCTTGCTTCGTTGAGAAGTATTCTATTTGATTCCTCTGTAATTGGAAAAATTTCCTCAATGGGTGCCTTCACTCTAATAAGGTCATAATTAAACGCAAGAATTGGTTGAGATTGTTTTTTTTGCCCACTACCGACTTCTATAAGTTTTATAAAACCTAGGCTCTGCAATATTTTGCATTCTTTAAAAACATGTGCGTATTCCCTAGAAAGTATCCTCGCTAAATGATTAATGGATTCAGGTTTTAGGCGAGCAATTGCCATTATTAATTGGAGTTTCTTAGGTGTCATGATTTTATTATAAGTATCAGGAGAGTCAAATGAGATTGAATCTGTCGTATCAATTGAAGTTTTATTTTCAAAAAGTGCAGCCTTAAGATCACTCATAAAGCTTTCATGAGAAGAAAAAATAATATTCAATGCTTTAAGCTTCATTTAGTAACTCCTTGATCCTGGCATCAAAAATATACCAAGCTTGTGACCATTCAGTGGCGTGAATTATTTCCCTTGCATCATGTACATCTGGTAACTTTTGATGTTCATGAAATCCAAATGGTTCATGATTATCGATTAAGAAAATGATTTCAAAATCCTCTTCATTTACATTTTTTTCTCTAATAAATCGAAACACGCATTTCTTTCCATCAGGTTTATAAATTTTTGGATCGGCCGTTTCTATCATTATCTCGATTTTGCAAATTTTTCCCTTTTTATCGAAGACAACTCGCTCATGCTTAAAAGGTAACTGTATATTAGTCATTCTCATATTCCTTATTTGACATATGCAAAGTTAGTATATACAAATATTGCATATATGTCAATTTTTGCACTATAATCTAAATAAATTAGTAACTTAGAACCACCAGTTAAAGGTCTGTCTTATTACGGCCTATAGTGCCAATATCGTCTACAAAAGCAGAATGGTATTTTGTTGTTATTAGTTTTTAACTACACAGAGAAATTGTATGGCGCATTTAGATCTCTTTGAAATATTGAAACTTTGTTATTTAGATTTATTATAAATTGATCTTAAAGAATTCATTTTTTGAGGATATTTCGATGCAAAGACTGCTGCTACCTTTCCTAAGCCGAAATCTTACCGTCATATAAATCTTGAATTGGGAATAAAAGATCAAAATCTCCCCACATTAATTCCCCATCTTTAGGAAATTATAAAAATCAATCTCGCGTATTTCACCATCTTTGAACGTAATTTTTAAAACATAGTCATGAAGGTAGATAATTGAATCAATTTCTAGAATATCCCGTATCATAAAACTCCAGCTTTGCACCATTTTATCGGCTAAAATGGAAACAACTTTATAATGGCCTTAAGAAGCACTACATCTCGGAGAGGGCGGCATTATTTTTCATAATTCGCCATTTTTTGACTAC
>JAVHRK010000108.1:0-13812 GCA_036171615.1 Bacteriovoracaceae bacterium | reverse complement strand
AATCCACACGGAACAAAATTTAATCGATTATTAGTAGATAATTATTCATTAGAAAATTATAATCAATATCCTCAACCGGCAGGACAACCTGATCCATATGCCCTATGCGCTACTTGCCACTATGTTGAAGGAACTTTAAGTAAAGACGATCTTTCTGGAACTCAATTTAAGACTGCAACAAAGAATTTACATTGGAAACATGTAGTTGAAGAAACTAAATCATGTAGAGTTTGTCATGACCCACATGGATCAACTCAAGAATCTTTTATCAGAGAATCATTTAAAATGAATGATCAAGACATCCCCGTAAAGTTTACTAAAACTGCCAATGGGGGAAGCTGTGTCACTTGTCATACATTGAAAAGTTATGAAAGAGAGTAATTAAATACTAATAGTAAGCAAAAAAAAGGGAGTCAGAAATGACTCCCTTTTTTTTATATTTTTTATTATAAATTATTGAGCTGGATGACTGTCAGCATTGCCTGGAAGTTTTCCAGCTGTAATTTCAGCAAGATTTGTGAAACCATCAACATCAGAATCAAATCCTTCGATAGCAGCAAAATTATGCCCATTAGCTGCTAAGTCTTTTGCATAATCATTTCTTTCTTTATAACCAGTACCGTTGTGACAAACTGTACATTTTGCAATTGCAGAAGCAGCAGGATATGCAGCTTTAAATTTTGCAAGATATGGAGGCATTGCAAACGCGCTTGAACTAAAAACTCCTACTAAAGCAAGTACTAATAAACTTTTCATATTAAGCTCCTTGAGAATTAAGATCAGAAATGTTGATCTCAATGGTTGTTATTTTAATAGACATGTACCACTAAATTCTTTTGGCATGAAGTAAGATTTTTCAATTTATTTAAAATTAGTTTTTTGCCTGACCTAGATCATGATTATTGGATTATTAACTGTAATTTCTTCAGGGTTGAGCTTACATTGGTACACCAAAACCTCAACTCCTTGCTTCATTACATCTTTTAAGAGTTGAGTGTATGTTGGATCAATAGGATTATCTATTTTAAAAGAGTGGCAATCTTCTCGTTGCACTATAAATAACATGACTGAGCGAATTCCATTCTTTTTAAGTAGTAATAATTCATTTAAGTGTTTTTGTCCACGCTCTGTTACTGCATCAGGAAACAGGCAATTACCCTTGTCATCAACAAGCGTAACGTTTTTTACCTCAACATAGCATTGTTCATTAGATTGAGTTTTAGTTAGTAGAATATCAATCCGACTATTGCCAATTTTAGCTTCAGGTTTTATGTGATCATAACCCTGCAATTCTTTTATCGTCCCATTTCTTATTGCATCAATGGCAAGTGTATTTGAAATGCTTGTATTAATTCCAATCCAGGTTTTTCCATTGGAAATCATTTGTAGGCTATATTTTAATTTGCGAGTGGGAGAGTCATGATAACTCATAAGTACTGGCCAATTGTCACCTAGGCATCCAGTCATTGATCCTGTATTGGCGGTGTGAGCAACCACTACTTCACCATTTAAATCTATATCAGCAAAAAAACGCTTATATCTTTTTATAAATTTGCCTGAAATTAGTGGAGCTAAAAACTTCATCGAGCTTCCAAGTCCTTCGTTTTAGATCTTGAGTATTTAGCGTATTTTTTATCTTGGCCCACTATGTGGTAGGCCAACCAATCTTTGAGAAAATTTGAAATATTATTTTTATTTACATTTCCTGTTTCGAATTCATCTTTATAGATTAGGATTTGGTTGATTAGGTCTTGATGAATTAGTTTGTGATTTTCTAATTCGGGGTAATCAATACTGGCCATATATTTTTCTTCATCGGTAAAATGTTTTAAAGTATAGTCAGCTAATCTTGAAAATGAATTTTGAATTTCTTGAAGTTTGTTTGAGTTAAGGGCGTCTAAGAAAGAGTTCATAGAGTCTATGAGGATTTTATGTTCTTTGTCCATGACCAAGATATCTAGTTTATATCTGTCATTCCATTCAAAGTTGGAAACTTGAATTTCATCTCCTTCAATAAAAACAAGAAAATCATGTATCACTACTGCTAATTGCTCTGATTGGCCTCTTAATAGATTAGATTGAGCTGTAGAATTTTCTGCGATCAATAAGTTTTCTTTTATAGAAACTCCAATTGCTGCAAAAGAATTGCTAGCAGATGCTGTTGCCTCACTTTGCTGAGAAGAGGAGATAGAAATTTCATTTACCATATCTTTAATGTTTTCAGCATTAAGTAAAAGATTATCTAAAACATGCCTAGACTCACTTACGACAATTTTACTAGAAGATACTTTTACTTCACCTTCATCACTAAGTTTTTTTACTTTTAAATCTGATTCGGTTACAAGCCTCTTGATTCTTGATACTCCATTGTTTAATAACGTTGAAATATCTTTTGCTGCCTGTCCTGAACGATTTGATAGATTTCCCACTTCTTCTGCTACAACTGCAAACCCTTTTCCATGCTCACCTGCTCGAGCAGCTTCAACAGAGGCATTGAAAGCTAATAATTTTGTTTGAAAAACAATATCATTAATAATGCTAGTTTTAATTTCAATTTCTTCAATAACTTTTACTATTTCAGAGACTTCCTTATTTGTATTATTCATTTCTCTAATAACTTCAATATTATTTTGAGAAATATCTTCAATTGCACCTAAAACAACATCTAGAGTTTCAATTCCTTTTTGTGTAGATTTAACACCTTTCTCAGTCGCTTCTTTGGCTTTTTGTGCATATTCAGCGTTCGCACTTACAGTAGAACTTATTTCATGTATAGCTGCCGCACTATTTTCTACTGCTGCAGTCTGTATCACAGAAGATTGAGACAATTGTGAGATTTCCTCGCATAAGGAAAGGCTTGCACTTTCTAAATAAAATGAATTTTCAATTAGTCCTTTTAGTGTATGTTTAAAATTACGATTTAATCCAGTTATAAAATAATAACTAGAAATACAGAATACTAGAAGGACTGTAAGTGGAAGCCAAATAGCCAGATTATAAATAAAATCAATATCTTTATTAATATATTGAATTTCATTTTCAAATTTTTCAGTTATGTGACGAAGTAAAGGTTCTACTTTTCTCAATAAGTCAGTCGAAGCTTTATCGAATTCTGGCATATAAGTGTTACCAGCTTTTGTACCATTTTTTATATAAAGATTGGCCATCTTTAATCCTGCATTATAATAAATAGCAGCAGCTGATTTGATTTCTTCGAGTGAATTATTAAGTGGTTTATCATTATTTGTAAGAGCAACTTTTTGTTCTGCTGAAAGTAAGCCTAATAATTCATTATAGTTTATTTCCGCTTCTTTAAGTCCATCAGTGAGTCCGTCTTCACCTCGAGTCGCTCCAATATCTGATAAAAATTGTTGGATTTGTATTATATTTATTTTTATCTTATGAGAAGTTCTATAGCGAGTAAATTCTGTATTTAGATTCTTAATGTTTGCATTTCTAACTTCACTCAGAAAAATGAGAATGGTTACTGCAAAAATTAAAAAAAATACAATGATAAAAAATTGTCCAGTTGCGACTTTTTTACTAAAAGTGAGTGCCATAAATAAATCCTTTCATATTGAAATAATTTAATTCTAATAAATAACTGAAATCTAGCAATACTGGTAATCTTTACTTGTATTACCATGAATGAAAATCAATTAAGGGTATATTGGATTAAGGATTGAAAACTGACTAATTAGATCGAGCACTTAATTAGCAAAGCTAATTTGCCATTCAGAATCCTTGTTGATTTCTATAATCGTCGGGGATTTTACTTTGTAGAGATTAGTAAATTTTAAAAACAGGTAAGGAAAAAGCTGAGTATAGCTTAAAATAAGATCTTTATTTTCAAGCTCGGTAAGGATTGTAGAAACTTTTTTATTGAGAATTACATTGTAATTATTATTTGCAATTTCTAATTTATATTTACAGAGGAGATTGTTTTCTTTGTTCACATTTTCAAATAATAATTCAAGAGATGCTGATTTTTGAATACTGGCAAGCTTGTTACCAAAAGCGCAGTCAAAATTTAAGTCAAGAAGAGAAAGTGATTTCTCATTAATTTTATTTTCTTGTAAATATAAAAAGAATACATTCGCAAATTCAAAAGTAAGCGGATGATTTAAAATAGTAAATACTTCAATAGATATTTTTTTTCTTTTAAAAATATTTCAAAAGATTTTGAGTGATTTTGTATTAAAAAATCAAAGATTGGTCGAATAACTTTCACATTAAAGATAATTTGTTCTTTTGAAAAATCAAATGTAGGAAGTAATGCGGAACCATTCACATTTAATTTTTTAAAAGCATCTTCCGTAAATTCAAGACCTCCGTAGGTAAAGCAATAGGGGGCAGTAATATGAAATGATCTTAAGAGTTTAAACCAAAGGCCTAATTCTGGATGCATATTTCCTGATTCAATTTTAGAAATCGTACCTTGAGTAATTTCTAAAATTGCGGCAAATTCAGTTTGTTGAAGTCTATTAAACTTTCTGGTAGCTTTAAAAATAGCAGCTAAATTTTGAGCAATATTTTCACTATTCATTTGAGGATTATTATTCATTCCTGTATGGATGTATACCAAATTATGGAAATATCTTCAGATTGTCTGTCGTTACAGGTGCCAAGTGGTCGTTATTTAATCAATGATGTTTATATGAGGTGTTAGTGGTTCCTAAAAAAAATAATATGGTCAAAAATATTAAAAATGCATTAATTGATATAATTAGTGAATCTAACGGAGTAACCATTAGTGATACCCTTGAGCTGTTAAGCTTTAATGTTGATCTAAAAAGTAATGTTCTTGTTGAAAAATTACTTAATGAATTTAGAAAATTATTAAGCGGTTTTCAAAATTATGATGTAGATATTACTACTTTAATGGGGCACCCAGTCTCGGAAGCATTTTTTGAATTTTTTAAAGATTTTCCTCTTGCTTATCATGAAGAACATATTCACTTGACTGGATCTTTAACCGCAGAGTTTATTTACCCACACTTAAAAAAACTGCTTGATGGATCAGATAAAGAAATTTTCACAAAAAAAATTAGTGATGTTTATGGACCTGATTCACTTCCTATTAATTGTGTAGAAGATGTTGATCGCCTTATTCGATTGAAAGAAGGCGAGCTCTTTAAGACATATTTAAAAATATTATATCTTCCCAAGTTAATTTTAACTTCCAAGCAAATACATGAAGATGCTGCCTATCATATGGCCAAAGAATTATACGGAAAATATAATGTAGGTAAAATTAGATTGAAGTTTACTCTCTCTCGGCAAACAGGGATAGCTGAAGAACAAATACCTGGTATTGAAAACCTAACAGAGGAAGATGTTATACTTGGTCTGTATAATGGATTTATGAAATTTAAGAAGGAAGTTCCAACTTTTAGTTTTGTCCTTTCGCCCTGTTTTCGGAAAGAGCCTAGCTTTTTTGATCAATCACTTTTTAAAACGAAACAAGAACATTTTGAAAGCCAAGTATTAGTCATTTTAGATATCTTGAAAAAACACCCTTTTCTTAAAGAAGTTGTGTCAGAGGTAGACACAGTTGGTGATGAGCGTGAGGTTTATAAAAAGAAACACTTTTTTGAAATGAAATCTGGATTTAGAAGATTGCAGTATCAAGGTTTTAGAATACGTTCTCATCATGGAGAAACTTGGAAAATTTTACGCCTAGGTGTTCAGGCCGTAGATAATGCACTTAATATTTGGCATATCGATACCCTAGAGCACGGATTAAGCTTGGGAATTAATCCCAATTATTATTTTCATCGTTTGTATCAACGTATTATTGAACTCAATAAAAATGAAATAGGCCTTGATTCACAGAGTGTCGAGTATGCAGAAATTATGGATATGGAGTGGAGAGAGAGCGAGATTCGTGACAAAATATTAAATGGTTCACTTTTATCTGAAAATGAAAAAGTTAAATTCCTAAAAACAAAATTTCATACAGCACGAGAAGTGGAACACTATCAACATGATGTTTTAAATCGGATGATTAATAAAAATGTTTCTCTAGTGGCATTGCCTTCATCAAATTTAAAATTAACGGGATGTTTTCCTGACTATAAAGATCACCCATTTTCGTGGTGGGAGAAAAAAGGTGTGGCGCTAGGAGTAGGTACCGATAATTACATAACTCTTAGTACAAATTATATTCAAGAACTACAAATTTTACTCTATTCAAATCCTACAAGTCTCAAAATAACTAAACTTCTAATGGTTGCAACAAAAGAAACCAGAAGACCATATATAAGTCATCTACTTTGGGAAATGAGAAAAACTATACGTGAATAAATTTGATTTTTATCTTTAATCCAAGATACAATATTAAATAAAAAGGAATAAAACTAAATGAATAAATTAACATGTCTTGTGATATTGCCAGTAATCTTTTCTGTTTGTGCCAATGCCAGTATTGAGCAAGAAAAACAATGCCAATCAACAAAAGAATATATTACGGTCTTTCGCTACTTAGAAGCACAAAAGGTGTTCTCACTCAAAAAATCAGAAATAATGAAAATTGCTGATAACGCATCTAAAGGGTGCGATGGTGCTGCAAAACGATTTATTGATACAAATGAATTATTATTAAAAGCAGGTGTTCAAAGTAGTGATGCCATTAAAATCTCAATGAAATTTACTGATAAAAGTGATCAATCAGCTGATACTTTCTCAACTATTTTTAAAGAAACATTTTTAAAAGAATACTTAGATTTAGAATTAAAGACAGCATTAGATTTTGCATTAAAACTTTCAACAGATGTAGAAGGTAATCCCGCACTTATTAAAAATGATTTTCAAAAAATTGTAAAATTTTGCCTTGATCATAAAGGATTAGATTTAAGTGGTCCTAAGTGTAGTGATTTAGCCTCTAAAGTGGCCGCTAGCGGAGTTAAATATAAAACTGAAATGAGTCCAATTTTCTTGTCACATTTTGAATTTCTTACAGATAAACAAGCGGTAGATCTACCTACATATAAAGCATTAGAAATTAGTTTGAAATTAATTGAATCAGGACCATTGTCTGCAAATAATTTTAAAGATGCCTATAAGTTTGCAGTTTCAAAAACAGGACTAGATTTAGGTAAAACAGAAGCCATTAACTACTCTGAGTTAATGGCCCAAAGATCTAAATTAGAAACTATAAGCAAGTAGTAAACCTGGCGAAAATTTTCCTTCACTTGTTTCAAAAATACTGGTTGTAAAAATTGGCCCGTAAACTTTTTTCTTATATGCATTTTGGTCTGCTGCCACTCTTTCCCAATCAGAGATGAAAAGAACGGGAGCAAATGAAGCTAAAAGCGAAAATGCACCTATGTATTGTGCACTTGATTCTTTCTTAACCTTACTTAGCATAAAAGCGTTTGCACTAAAATTCGTTGCGACTGAGATCCATTTCATTCTTACGGCCATGCTTGATGCATAATTTATACCTTCTTCCGCAATTCTTTCTCTCATTAATTGATCCCGAGTAGTTTTGTTAGGCATTTTATTTACTTCAGCAAGGGTTTGTTCGTATACATGGTAGCGTTGAGAAACATAATAATTAATTCCCAGCCATAAACCACCAACTATTAAGCCGGCACTAGGAGATTTTTTACTAGGATCTTTTGATTCATTTATATTTCCTAATTGCATCAAGCCTGTGGCAAATGTTGAAATAGCAGATATTTGCATTGGTAATTGCGAAAATATTGGATTCTTTTTTTCTTTCTCGACTTGCATACTTAGTCGCTCTGTTGCTCTTGGAGTTACATCTAATTCAGGGTAACTCAGTGTAGTCTCTGCAAAAACAAATTGTGAAAAAACAAGTCCAATAATAGTAACTAATAAAATCTTTTTTTTAATCATAAAAATCCTTATATACGTTTTAGTAAATAATTTGTTTAATAACTATAAATCAATTTAGTAAATAAAGAAATATTTCTTAAGGATGGAGAGCTTTATGAAGATACTTGCGCTTATTACTCTGGTATTATTTCAATTGTCAGCAATGGCCGAACCTATAATTGGATCTGTTACAAAAATCAGAGGTGATGTAACAATTCTGGAAGTAGGTTTTCGCGAGGCTAAAAAGGCGATAATGGGACAAAATATCACGAAAGAGGCTTCCGTGTTAACCAGTGAAAAAAGTTTTATTAAGATTACTTTATTAGATAAAACCGAAATTAGCCTTGGGCCAAATAGTAAAATGATTATAAATCAAACCCCAGCAGATAAAGTCGGACTTATTAGTTTAATAAAGGGAAAAATTCGAACCGAGGTTGTTAAGGATTTGGCCAAAACCAATTCACAAGAAAAATTTTTTGTAAAAACAAGAAGTGCGGCCATGGGGGTAAGAGGAACAAATTTCGAAACAATGTATAATCCTGAGAATAATATTACAAATTTAATTACCTTTAGAGGTCAAGTTGCCCTGGTTAAAACAGAAGAACAAAATTTAAATATACATAATGCCCTGACAGCTAAAGATACCGTTCTAGTTAACAAGGGAACTTTTGCAGCAATCTCAGATAATTTAACAAACGCAACGGCACCAGTGAAACTTTCTCCTGTTCAATACACGAGATTAAAGCTAAATCCTGAAATGTCTGAAGAAATAGTAATTCCCAAAGAAGAATTTAATACAGAATTAAAAAAAACAATAAATGAATATACTGAAATTTCAAAAGATGAAATTAAAAATAATAATCTGGCCACCCATGATTACGATGCAAAAAATCAAATTCTAAGGCCAACTGCAGGTGGAGTTGTTGATCTTAAAACAGGAATTTATATTCCTCCAACATCAGATCAGAAAAGCTATAATTCAGAATTAAATATATTCGAATTAAAATCTGAAAAAGGAACAATTTCAGAAAGTGGTAATTATATTCCTCCAGAAGGAATAATTTTAGATGCCAAAAAAGGATTTGTGGCAAATTTAGAAAATCCCAATGCAATTAAACATGAAGATTTAATAAGACTTAATAAAGAGATTGCAGGCCAGGTTAATAAACCTATTAAGCCGCGTAAAGAAGATTTAGGCGATAAGTCAGAAGATGCGTATGACAAATATTTTATAAAGGAATAGTGAAGTGAAGCTACTAACTTTATTTTTAATATTTGCCAGTATTGCTTTAGCGAGTTGCTCTCCAAAAGCACCTAGTTTTAAACCAGATATTTCAATTGAAGAATTTGATAAAGAAATAAATACGATTACAGGTTTAATAAAAAAACTTCTTGATGAAAAAGATCCAGAAGTTGCCCATGAAATCTCTCTGGGAATAGAGAGTTCTTTTGCTGTCTCTTGTGTCCCCGTTGGTACTGAATGTACACAGTTTCACAATATCGTAACGGCAATAATTCAACACACGAATGACAGAAAGTTTACTGTGGAAGAAAAAATGCAAATAATAAATTTGAATTACGAATTAGAGAATACTATTAAAAAATCTCGCGAGAGTTTAGTCGCAAGTTGGAAAAAATATAATTAAGTTATTACTGATAGTTTTATTTTTCGTAAGTACCTTAGAAGCAGCCTACTATGATACTCTTCCTAAGGGAGTACGCAATTTTACTTATAGATTTGTTAAGACAGGTAATATCTCAGGTAGTTATAATAGTTCTGGAAATTTTAAAGGATACAACCTCAATGCGAAGATAAACGCCGATTCTATTCGAAACGTGGACGCATCTATTGATTCTTTTTTGGGGAGTCTTTCACCTGCTGATCAAGCAAGTTTTAGCTTGGGCACTTTTGAAGGAAATGCAAATTCTAAACTCACTGTTCAAGGGATGGGCGGCGGATATGGAATAACTAATAATCTAACATTCTATGGATTTATTCCTTTTTACACTGCTGAAGTTAATATGAGAATAGTGAGAACTGCGAAGGGACAAACTTCTGCTGGAAGTCAGTTACAACTTTCAAATTTACCGGACGTAGATAATCGTTTAATTCAATCATTAGTTGTCAATTATTTTGGTTATAAGCCTTTGGGTAATTGGAAAGCCACTGATTTTGGAGATGCTGAGGTTGGATTTTTATTAAGATTCAAAAAGTGGAAAGATGCTGGTCTTCTTATGAGTATGGGGGCGGTTATTCCTACGGGGAAAAAAGATGATCCAGATATTTTACAAGATATAGCATTTGGTGATGGACAATGGGATGGGTTCTTAGAATTTGGAGGTGGGCTAAAATTACTAAGTTTTTTGAGTTTAGATGCATGGACAAGGTTAACTTATCAATTCCCCTACAGTACCAATTTGCGATTACCAGATTCGCCAGTATTTCCAGTGACAACCAGAAAGGGAACAACTGAGATAAAATTAGGGAATAAAGTTCTTGCCAATATTCAGGCCAATATCCGTTTTTCTGATCAATGGATGTCTTCTTTACTATATTCATTGGAATACAAAGAAGCTGACAAGTATAAAAGTGCTTATGAGTCTGCTAATTCAATTTTACAAATTGATTCTGAGAAAAATTCACAAATAGCTAAAGTAAATTTAACTTATTCCACGTTGGCATTATTTCAACAAAAAAAATTTATTATTCCACTTAATTTAAACATATCAGCTCAGACTATTTTTTCCGGTAAAAATGTTCCATATTATAATCGTTATGATTTAGAGATTGCCCTTTATTTTTAAAATGGAAGCTTAAGACCAATCTGAAGTTCTATTACGCCATCAAGTCTAATGTCTGTGATTGTTGGCAGACCAGAAACTGTAAGTGTAGGCTGAAGTTTCATCGTTGAATTCGGCTGTAAAAGATCTAAAACATTGTCGTTTTGAATTTCAAACTGAATACATTTATATAGACATCGATTCCTAATTTTCCTATAGCTAAGAAGTAAGGATTCGATTTTGCCAATGTTAGGAACATTTATAACTCGTGCTAATTCAAGAGAATCTATAAAAGAAAAACTAGCGGCATAGTCTGTAGCTTCATCCAGTTCTTTGTTATATTGAAGAAATACTCTTTTAACTTGAATTGATTTTACAATATTATGATCTAAGTTAAGATTTGGAATAACTAAGTTAAATGAATCTAGATTAATTTGTCTGGGGCCGCCAATTGCGAGCACTAGTTTAGCAAGTCTCATAAGTAATGTGTGACCAATTTGTTCGAACGCGTTTGGCATGTCAAGGACTTCAAAAACATCGATATTTTCAATATTATATTTAATATTTAGATAAAAAATACTTGGATCAGTACTTGCCTGCAACGTGCTCATTGCTGAAGATGAAAGTTCCGAATTTCCAGCACGATTTGCAATTTCCATCATGGATTCTTTTTGAAGTTCTGATAAGGTTTTAGTTTCTGCAAATGGTATAATCGATTCAGTTTGTTTTAAACAAGAGCTTAAAAAAACAGATATAAATATAACGAAGAAAAAAGAAGTGAGTGTGTTTTTAATTGATATAAACATTGTGTATGAATTATAACTATGAATTACCAGCGATTACTAATTTTGGAATAATTAACAACTTGTCTTTCAGTGTTAATCGTTAAAAGTGTCTATAAAAACTGTCACATTGACAGTTAGTAACTAGCAAAAATAGAGAATAAAGATAATTCCAAATCAAATAAATTTTTTAAGGATTAAGGTTCTTCTCTGTAAAATTTTTTTTATATATCGATATGAAATATTGGTATTCATCAGTAAAAGTCGTGGATAACTCATCTGTTTCACTGACTAATTCACATAACCATGGTTTAAATGCTGCTTTCATAGCGGAACAATTAAAATGAGCTTTGCATTCGCCCCTGTCACAATTGAGTGTTTTTCCTTGAAATGGAGAATAGTTTGATGTTTGATTAGAGTTTGTTAATTGTAAAAGATTACTTCTACATTCTTCTCGGTTTTCAGTGCTAGATTCATTAGGACACATTATTTCAATTAGCTGATTATTAAAATTTTCTAGATTCAATTTAATGTCTTTGTATTTATATATTGATGGAAATGAAAAGATCGCTTCTAGGGCACCAAGTTCACAGTTCTCATTGTTATTGTTACCACAAAATAATTTATATGTTGGATAGCCGCCAGCGCTCCAATCACCCCAGTGACCTTTGTACGAATTATTATCTGGTTTCATTCGTGTACAATATATTCCACAGGATTTAGCAGTGCTGTAATTTAGTGTGTTTTTATCTGATTTTTTTAATCCTTCATTTTTGTTTTCTGATGACCATAGATTGTTTTTGTAAATAAATTGAAAATCGGTAGACGTTAGTGCTGCAAATACTGCGATTCTTAATTTTTTTGCGAGTAGTGGTGCAAATTTTATACCTGCATTACATCCGTGTATAAAGATAAAAGAGGATTGATCAGTTTTGTTTTTAACTTCATCCCATAAATCATCTTTTTCGTTTAATATTTGAAATGTTATTGTTCCGATATCAAGTAAAGCACCAGTTATTGGGTTTGAATGTGCATAGATATCCATCGAGTTTAAGTATTTGATATTGGCAATACCAAGTTTTATGGTGTCTGACTTTAAAAGCCCAAATTTACTAGTTATAATTTTAAAGCCTGCATCTCTAATGTATTGCTTGTCCTCATTTCTTCCAATAATTATAATTTGTTCTGAAGGGGATTTCTCTAAATATATTTTGGCCCTAGTTAGTAGGGAGTATATAAATAATTCTCCTAATTCGTCTGGTGCTCCAGCTACCAAAACATGAGTAGGTAGTTTGGGGTCAATCCTATCTTTATTGCTTGCGATAAAACTGGCACTCGCAAATGATGAATAAGTGAGTATCGTTATTATTAACATCAGATTTTTTAACATAATATTCTCCATTACTTAATTAGAGATACTTACTATTTTATTAATAAACACAATATAGATCATGTATTTTTTACAAGCTCTCTTTTTTTAAATTTTGTTTATGATATTTTGAAAGAAATTAATAACGGGATTATTAAATTAATCAAACTTTAGGGGAATTTTAATGTCTATCAAATTGCACAAAACTGCTCTCAGCGTAATCTTGATTTCCGCACTAACTGTGACAACTACCAATGCGGCCATCGGACAACTTTCAAATGTTGTTAATGCATCTTCGGTATCTACACAACAATTGAAAAATTTATCTGAAATTGAAAATGTGTTTAATGAATATCAATATGAAATGGATGGCTGGGATGGCTCAAATATTTATACTAAGAAAGATGCTGATCAAAGATTATCTGAAAATTTAAATCAATTAATTGAGTCTGGTGTATCCTCTGACGATATTCAAATTGTAATGGAAAGTCGTATTATTAGTCCTGCTAAAAAAGCTGAATATAGACAAGTTGTAGAATCTTTAAAAATTCAAAATGCTTCTCAGGCTAAAATTGCAAAAGTTAGTTTGGCCTTAATGAGTGATTCAAGTGCAACTGGAGCAGCTTTTGGTTCTGGAGCAGCGATCAATTATAAAAAAGTTGCAATGATTATTGGTGCCGCGATTGTGGCCGCAGTTACTATTATTATTGTTAAAAGATATATTAATTCTAAAAATACGGAAGTTGTTAATGGTGATAAAGGAACAAATGGTACTAATGGCATCCCAGGCCCTCAAGGTTTAAAAGGAGATAAGGGAGATAAGGGAGATAAGGGAGATAAGGGAGATAAGGGAGATAAGGGAGATAAAGGAGATAAGGGAGATAAAGGAGATAAGGGAGATAAGGGAGATAAAGGAGATAAAGGAGATAAAGGAGATAAAGGAGATAAAGGAGATAAGGGAGATAAGGGAGATAGGGGAGACATTGGAGCTAAAGGCGATAACGGAAAAGACGGTGCAAACGGTAAAGACGGAGCCAA
>JAVHRK010000107.1:0-13838 GCA_036171615.1 Bacteriovoracaceae bacterium | reverse complement strand
GAGTTTTCATGTACGGAGTTGTAGAAATCGCAGGTCACCAGTACAAAGTACAAGCGGGTGATTTAATCGACGTTGAAAAATTAGCTCAAGAAGCTGGTTCAACAATTAATCTTGATCAAGTTCTTTTCATTGGTGGTACAAAACCTTCTGTTGGTACACCACTTGTTAACGGTGCAAAAGTTACTGCTAAAGTTCTTATGCATGACCGTTCAAGAAAAATTATTATTTTCAAAAGAAAGCCAGGTACTTACAGAAGAAAAAATGGTCACCGTCAACACTTCACTGCTTTACTTATTACTGAAGTAAACGATGGACAAGGTAACGTGACAAAAATAGATGCATCGTCAAAAAATGCACTAAAATATTTAAAATAATTTAATTACTAAGGAGTCATCAAATGGCACATAAAAAAGCCGCGGGTTCCACATCGAACGGCCGCGATTCAAATCCAAAAATGAGAGGAACTAAGAAATACGGTGGAGAAAACGTTATTTCTGGAAACATTATTGTACGTCAAAAAGGTACAAAACTATTTCCTGGTACAGGAGTAGGCATGGGTAGAGATTTTACTATCTACGCAACTGTTGCTGGAAAAGTAACTTTTAGCCATTACACTAAACATAAAAAACTTGTTTCTGTAATTCCAGCGTAAGTACTTCTTTCTAAATTAAGCAAACTGTTATAAGGGAATCTACGGATTCCCTTTTTTTTTGGAAAAGTATGAAATTTATAGATGAAGTAAAAATTACTGTTATTTCAGGTCATGGTGGGCCAGGAGCAGTTACGTTTAGAAGAGAAAGCAATATTCCATTCGGTGGGCCTGATGGCGGTGACGGTGGTGTTGGCGGCTCTGTATATGCAATTGCTGATGAAGGAGTTAATACACTTATTAGCTTACGAGGCAAAAAAGTCTTTAAAGCTGCCAATGGTGAACCTGGTGCAAACAGACAATTAAATGGCCATGATGGTGAAGATCAAATCTTAAAAGTTCCAGTGGGAACAATTATAAGAAATGCAGAAACTGGATCAATTATTGCTGATCTAAAAGAACATAACGAAAAAGTTACTCTTGCAGAAGGCGGAAACGGCGGGCGAGGAAATATAAATTTCAAATCGCCAACCAACCAGGCCCCAAGAACGGCTCAACCCGGACTTCCAGGAGTTGAATATGATCTTGAACTGGAATTAAAACTAATTGCTGATTTAGCCCTTGTAGGCCTTCCTAACGCTGGGAAATCTACACTTATCTCCGTTATATCAGCAGCAAAACCTAAAATTGCAGATTATCCATTTACAACACTTGAACCAAATCTGGGTGTCGTATCTCTAGGGGAAAGATCATTTGTAGTTGCAGACGTTCCTGGACTGATAGAAAATGCAGCAGAAGGAAAAGGCCTTGGAATAAAATTTTTAAAACATATTGAACGAACAAAAGCACTGGTTCATATGGTTGACGTATCATGGTGTCTCGATGAGTTTGAAGCTTTTGAACAATACGTTACAGTAAGAGAAGAAATTTCAAAATACAGTGAGGCATTGGCAAGTAAACGTGAACTTGTTTGTTTAACAAAAATAGATGCAATGTCAGAAGAAGAAATTTTAAAGTTTCAAGAATTTTTCGAGAAACAATTAGATAAAAAAGTATTACCAATTTCTGGAGTTTCTGGAAGAAATATAGATACACTCAAAATATTAATGCTTAAATGTATTGATTTAGAAAAGGATAAAATATGAGCCGTGAATACATCACAAAAGAATTTAACTCTATCATGAACGATAAAGCTCTTGAAGCACCATTGAATTTAGCTATGGCAAGTGCATGGGTTATGGGTAACTTTAAAGGAATTAATTTAAAGATTTTGGATCTTCGAGAAGTTTCAACTATTGCAGATTATTTTGTAATCGGTTCTGCAACAAATCCAATGCAAGCAAACGCAATGGCCGAAGAAATTTCTACTCAAATGAGACTTTTAGGAAATGAAGCCTTATCAAGAGAAGGCTTAAAATATAGTACTGACTGGATACTTCTTGATTATGCTGATGTAATCGTACATGTTTTCACCGAAGCTGCACGTAATGTATACGATCTAGACCATCTTTATAAAGATGCAACTTCACTTGCTATACCTGAGAACTATTATTTCGAAACACCAGCTGGAGAAATTAATCCAGTCGGCGACGATAAAGATTATTTCTAGAAAGTGAAAGATCTGCATCTTATTGTTGTTGGAAAACTATCAGATAAAAATATTGAGTCACTTGAGGGAGATTATTTAAAAAGAATAATCGCTCCCAAGTTTTTCATTCATGAAGTTAAATCACATTCCGAAAACTGCCAACTAGAAGCTCGAGAAGTCTTAAATAAGATTAGTGATATTTCTAAAAATGATAATCCATTTCTCGTTTTGCTAATGGAAAAAGGTAAACAATTTACAAGTATTGATTTCTCACGATGGCTTTTTGAAAAAAGTGCAACTCAAAAAATTATTTTTATAATTGGTGGAGCTGCCGGACATGGAGAAGAAGTTATTGCAAAAGCAAACTTCTCTCTCTCTCTCTCTGAACTTACTTACCCACATAAACTGGCAAGACTTATGATGGTGGAACAAATCTATCGGGCCATTACGATAAAAAATAATCACCCTTATAATAAATAACTAGTTAAAACTTTCTATAAATTTAAAAATCATTTCTCTAGATTCGTTAACCACATTAGGTATTTTAGAATATTTTGGAACTTTCTCATTTCCTATTTCGACAGCGATAGCGCGAGTTTTTTTCTTCCAATAGTAATAATCAGCACTACTGCCTTTTGCAATATAAATAGTGGTTGATATTTGCCCGGCCGCGTATTGATTATCATGGGCCATATCTTGAACTAGATTTTGCATAATAGATGCATCTGTACCGTTAGGAGCAGTAGTCGTATAGCCCCATGGATACATAATAAGTTTACCGTATGCATGTATATCAAGAGATCCAATAAATTGATGATTATTGGTAAATTCAATTAAAGAATTAATAACGCCAACATTTCCATTTTTAGGTTTTTCAGGCCATGGATAAGCACGATTTGGATCCTCTCCTTCAACATAGCGTGAGCGCATTTCAAAACTATCGGGACTTACAACAGGGATAAAATAAATAACGCGTCCATCAAGCATTTTAGTAATACGATTATCTTTTCCATATTGAGATAATAATTCATTCATCAATGAGATGAGTACTTCAACGGTAATAAGTTCATCACCGTGAGTTGCTGATGTAATCATAATCTCTGGTTTTTTTCCTTGATTAACTAATGTATCTAACTTTAATGCGTATAGTTTTTTTCCATTGGCACTTTGTCCATAAGTAATAAGTTTGGTTATTTCTTTGTAATTGGTTTCTAGGCCCAATAAATCTCTTTCTACATCATTAAATTTTTTATAATTTTGAGATGATTTCTCTTCAAATATAGCGTGAATATTTCTCTCTAAAAGTTTGGCATTGGGAACAATTTTCAAGAATTCATTTACAGATGTTTCTTTGACATAGACTTCAAACCCAAGATTGAGCTTTTTAACAACCTCAAACTTATTTGCAATTTCTAGCATTTTTATTGAAGTGGTGTTTACCTGGTAAGATCTTATAGAATCGCTTGCAAATAGAGAGTACGAGACAAAAAGTAAACTACATAAAATTAATTTCATCAAAACACCTATAATGTAAATTTAAAGTCCGACAACAGTACACCAGGAGTCTTTAATCCACCAACATTTCGCTGAAAATATGTATCAGTAGAAGAGATAATTTCTGAAAAGTCAGTTAAATCAATAAGTGAGCTACCAAATAAATGATAATAACTTTCATCAAAACGTAGATCTTCAATTGGAGAAACAATTTCTCCATTTTCTACCCAAAAACAAGCATAACGAGTCATCCCTGTTATCCGTGCAGAATCACGATCTGACCAATTTAAATAATGTAAGTCTGAAATATATAATCCTGTACCAAGTTCTTTTAAAATATTCGCTTGCGATAAAGTTCCAATTAAAACGACAGGCGATCTTAAAGCTTCTTGTTCAGCTGCATAATTTGTAGTTAACTTATACTCATTGGCGGTACGACTTGAGATAAGAAAATTTTTCAACTTTCCCTCAGAAATTAGTGATAATGCCTCAGGAGCGATTTCTCCTGCATCATTGAATTGTGGAGATAATCCCAAGGTAAAATCTTCAGAGAGCGAAAACTTAGGGGAAAATTGTTCACGACCTTCCCATAATCCTTTTAATGAACCTTGACCTTTTTGATGTGCCCCCATAGATAACCCACCCCATGAAAGTGTCTCAATTAACTGAGCAACTGCCGAGGGCGCAAGGTACACGCGGTAACTACCTCTAGGTATTTTTCGTGAATCACGGTTCATTAAATTTAATTTTATAATTGACTGATCTATATTATTTTTTAGTTCATCTGTATTCCATATGGTTCCTGCATAAAGACTTTTAACGGCCTTCTGTCGGTCGTTATAGAGTGAATAATCTAGCGAATAATTTCTAGTTTTAAACCAGTGCGATTGTCCCTTTGAATTACAGGACGCTCTAACAATATCTCCACTGACAAGAATTCCTGCAAGATCAACTTGATTACTAATCATGTGAATATTACCAATCATTTCCTCAGCTACGGGCAAAGTTGTTAATTTTTCATTAAAAGAGTTACCATAAAAAAATGGCTTAACAATGTAAGGGTCATCAGAAATTCCTTCGATGTATTTTCTAGATTCTGTTAACTGTATTTGAGTTTTTGTACAATCAAATTCCAGAGTACCGGAATAAGGCAAAGAAAAATTTAAAATTTTACTCCCTTTAATAAATTTGAACTCGACTCGGGATTGTTTCACATGAGTAACTTGCCTAACTTGTGCATTGGAAAATCTGGTAAAATCAGTTGACTCTCCGACAAGACTTAATGAAAGTTCTTCATCAGATTTTAAAAGAGAGAATATTTTAACTGTATACTCTTTGAACAATTTATTATCTAAATTTTTCATTATTTACCGCCTCCGAATACTTCTATGTTCGAAAATAAACATACAGGGCCAGCATGACCTACAAATATAAGTTGATTTGGTTCACCTTTTCCACAATGGGAAAGTCCGCCAATTTCAAAGGTAGATTTATCACCAAGCATTTTAAGTGAATTCCAAAACTGCGTTGTGATTCCTCGATAATTTGGATTTTTAACAGTCGTAGTTAGTTTTCCATTTTTAATTAATTTTCCATATTCACATCCAAACTGAAACTTATTTCTATAATCATCGATTGACCACGATCTGTTTGAAAACATATAAACTCCATTTTCAATTCCAGAAATCATCTCATTCAAAGTAGAATTTCCAGGTTCAAGATTTACGTTTGCCATTCTATCAATTGGGGCACGATTCCAATCAGAGGCACGTTGACTGGCAACTCCTAAGACTCCTAAACGCTTTTGCGATTCCAAACTTCCGAGACCTCTCTTTAAAACACCTTCTTCAATAAGATATTCTCTAGTCGCTTTATTTCCAATGTCATCAGCGAGATAACTGGCATTTTCATTTTTAATTGTTGGATCAAAGGTTACATTCATTAAAGATGATCCGTATTTCAACTTGCCAAAGTCAATTGGTTTAACAAAACTCCATCCTGCATAATTTCGTTCATCTCCAAGAATACGGTCTAATTCGAGAGGGTGCCCGATGCTTTCGTGTATCTGTAAATACATTTGATCAGGTGCTAATAAAAGATCCATTGTATCGCTAGGGCAATCTTTTGCAGTTAATAATTCTTCTGCTTCTGCTCCTACTCTTGCGGCTTCTCTAAATAATTGATCACGATCAATCCGCTCCATTCCCAATTGCGCATTAAGATCATAACCCCAGCTGCGTTTTTGAATTGTCGGCCCATCTTGTGCTATCGCAGACATTCCAAGGCTAGATCGCAAGACCGTTTGATGAACCTCACTTCCAATACTAGAAACATATATTGTTTTTATTTCTGTTAATTCAAAATTTGCAGTACGAGTAATAATCTTATTGCTGACATTAAGTTTTGTTGAAACTTCTATTAATAAGTCGTGAATATCTTTTGTCCGGAAAGAATCAAATCCTTTTTGATTTGGTATTTTATATTCGCCAACCATAACCGGTCTCTCTTGGAGGGTGAATGGATAGATTGATAGTTTTGAAGCATTTTCGGCTAGCGATTTAGCTCTTAGTGCACACGCTTGTACATCTACCAAATGAAATGAATTGGTTGCAGCATAGGCAAACTGCCCATTTATCAAAACCTCAACCATTAGTCCATGATCGATAGAAGAATGTATTTCTTCAAAGATTTCATTTCTGACATCTAATGAGATTTTGCGTGTTTCAACTTCTCGCAATCCTATATATTCGACACCGAGATTAAGACTACTTAAGAGATTTTTTAATTTATTCATATCATTCTCCGAGCTGCTATCTTTACTAGTTTATCATTTTGTAACAGTATTGATATTATGATGTTGAATAGAAAATGGATAACAAAAAATCAAAAAACAAGGCTCTATGAGACGACTGTTCCAATCATCGGTCTTACTGGCGGAATTGCAACGGGGAAAAGTACTGTTGCACAATTATTTCGTTTGAAAAATATACCAGTAATCGATGCCGACCAACTTGTTAAAAACATCTATAAAAGAAAAGAAACAATAGATTTTATTAATTTAAATTTTCCTGAGACAGTTTCTGATAATGAAATCTCTTTTGCAAAACTCCGCGAATTAGCATTCTCTAGTTCTGAAATTAAGAAAAAAATTGAAAACTTTATTTATGCCGAACTTCCAAGCGAATTCAAAAAATTATTCAACGCTTCACCCCCATCACCATTTATTGTTTACGATGTACCTTTATTATTTGAAAAAGGGTTAGACCAGTTTATTGATGCGAGCATCTGTGTTTATCTAACAACTATAATGCAAATAGATCGAGTGATGAAAAGGGATAATATTTCTAGAGGACTGGCCTTAACTATTATTAATCAACAAATGAATATTGAAGAAAAAAAGGATAAATCTGATTTGATCATTTCCAATCTTGGTACTGCGGAAGATCTCAATAAAGAATTTGAGATTGTGTTTTCAAAACTTCTAGAATAATTAAAACGGATCTCTTTTATACTTCCACAAATTATTTCTAATAAATCCCGGAGCGAAGAAGGCCAAGAAATACCCAACTCGCTGTAACCGATTAAAACTTTTCATAGACCAGGGATAATGACTTAGAAGTATCGCTGGGTCGATAACATTAAATAAATAATCAAAAATTAACGCTAACATTATATAATCATCCATAAGCCCAAAGATTGTCACCCAGTCTGGAATAAAATCAACAGGCGATAGAATTAACGCAATTAATATTAAAATAATTTTTTTATCTTGTTTGGGAATACGAATGTCATTTGCGACATTGGTTATAAAAGACTTCATTCTTACTATGTACCAGATTTAAATAGCTCATACAAATAAATACTAAAAATCCCAATAACTTGTGAAATCATTAGAGAAAGTAAAATTAAGATAATTAAAGTTGGACTTGAATGAACCCGCGAGTTGCGTTCTAACTCTAAAATCTCAACCTTGTTCTTTACATAAGTTTTTTGCAATCCAATTCGGGCCATACTGTCACTTAAGGAGGCATAAATCTTATATTCAAACTCATGATTGGCATTCATCTTCTCTAGTTCATATTGAAATGGAACTAAACCACTTTTTTGTGTTTCAAAATTTTTCAAATATCTCTGATAAGTTTTTAACTCTAGAGATAAATCTTTGTCCTCATCTTCTAAAATTCTAACTTGAGATGATTCATTGAATTTACTTATTACTCCAGTAGCTTGTACTTGAGACGATTGCATTTTTTGCTTTAATTCTTGAATTTTTCCTTCGTTGTTCGAGAGTGCCATCTTAGTATCATTAATACTTTTTCTTAGTTCACTAATATATTTCGAGTTTTCACCTTTTTCCATATCCACAGACAGGACTTGATTCTTTTGCATTTTTCTAACAGTAGAGTTTTCAATTCTATCAAGTTTTGATCTAACGCTCTCGATCTCGGCCTTAAAATAATTTTCGGCCCTATTAAGATCATCTAATTCTCTATCAATTAAATTTTTCTGAGCTTCACGAAGTGTCTCATTTACCAAGATAACAGACAGCTCACGATTGTTAGTTTTAGTATTTATAATTAAAACATCTGATTTGGTAGTCACAAAAGAAATATTATTTGAAAGTGTATTTGCAATTTCGTGTAAAAACTCAGGATCGTTTTCACTTCTTTGAAATTTATTAAAATAATTATCTAATGCAATATTTTTTTACTATTTTTTAAAACCAATAAACGATTGGCCACTTGATAAAAGAATTCATGTGTATCCAGTAAAGTTACTGCACGTGTAACAAGATCATCCCCTCGACTATCAGAAAGCGCCATATCGGGGCCAGCAACCTGGCTTATGACCGATTGCAATTGGCTATTACGTACATCCTTAATAATAAGTTTTCCTGACCCTGGATAAGAGGGAAAATACTTATGCTTCATTAAAGCACCTAATAAAAAGACTAAGGCCAAGACTATTAAGTATTTCCAACGCTGTGTAAAAATATTTAATATTTGATGCAAGCTAATTTCATCACTATTTTTCATGTATTTTCCTTATGATGCTATCTATCGTGATTTACCTACATTCGCTTAAATCAAAAACGTTTTTATCTAATTTATTTTAAATAATATGTGATAAAATACGTTTAATTAGGAGAAATTATGAGAAAAATAATTACCGTAGTAATATTATTAAGTATTATCAATACTTATAGCTTTGCTGCTCAAAATGAATTAGTAAAAAATTCGAAGTACAATATTAATTCCGCTTCCGAGTATGTTTTTGAGTCCTACCCCAACCAAGACCTCATTCCAATTCGGTTAATTGGAGCGATCAAAAATGCCGGTCTTTATCATATTCCGTCCAATATGAAGCTTATCACTTTATTGGCGCTTGCGGGTGGTACAACCACCGAAGCAGATCTTGAAAATATTCTCATAGGAAATGATCAGCCCAGTATTCTTAACGTCACCAACAATGAAAAGAAAAGTCTAAATATTAATCTGGAACAAAGTCTCAAAGATGGTTCTAAATCAGATTATACATTAGTTTCAAATGACATTATTTTAATAAAAAACAAAACTCCATTAATTAGTAATGACACTTTTAGAATGGTTACTATTTTTTCTGTAATTTTAACCTCTTTATTAACGGCACTAGTTATTAAAGATAAATACAGTAAATGATAGTTAAAACTTCTCTTTCAAAACTGGTAAATTTTTGTTGCGCGATCTTAATTTTATTAATTTTTCTGTCTAAAATATCTTTAAAATGGGCAAAAATATTACCCTATTCTCTTCCCCCTTTTGTTTTTCAATATGGTATTCATCCATATATTAACTTTGGATTACAATTTGTAATTGCAATGATTCTTATTTTTGTTTGGTTTAAGTCTAATGAAAAAAGAAAAATGTCCCTCCCATATAAAACATTTATCTATTCTCTTATGGCCATATTATCTATTCAAACATTTTTTCAAATTACTCTTGTTAACGTTGCTTATTCCCCATTCGTTCAGATAGGCGGACTAGGAATGGCGATTATGTTAATATGGGTTTATGGGATTATTATTCCAAGTCTATTTGATTTAGAAAAATTTATTTATTGGATCAGAAATACAAGTACATTTTTAGTGATAAGTAGTTTTGTCTGTTTGCCTTTGTTTTATCCCGATATGTTTAGGGGAGGACGGTTTGTTGGCTTCTTTAAACATATTCCTCACATGGTTACAGCGAGTACGACAGCTTTTATTTTTTATATCCCATTAGTGTTTAAAGAACATAAATGGTCTTTGAAAAAAAATATATTTATAAATATATTGGTAATGCTGATATTAACTTTAGCAGTCATGCTTACTTCTACTAAGGCCGCCTTTATAACTATTGCGATAACTGGCTATGTTGCCATACTTATCCTAGGCTCAAAAAAACGCTCAGTAAGATTATTTCGATTTACATTTCTGAGTTGTTGCTTAGTTTCGATACTCCTCATGGGTGTCCCAACTTCAAAATTTTTATACGAAATTTCTACAGGTAAAATAGGCTTTGGACTTCGACCAGCACAAGATGGCGTCCAAACAAGAATGGAAGAAGTATTTAGGGGCTGGAGTATGTTCGATAAAAGTCCCTATTTTGGCTTGGGGCTTTTATATAAATTTCTTAACGGCAGTAGTGAAGAAATAGAGGTTGAGAGTTATAACTCATTTAAAGATCCCCATAACTTATTTGTCTCAGCTGCCGTCATTGGTGGCTATCCCTTATTTTTTCTCTCTATTATCGGTTATGGACTTTTGGTTTGTGGTGCATTTAATGGAATGAATAGTGAAAACACTAACTATAGAATTATAGGAATATTCCTCCTGGCCCATCTCCCCGTTTTTGTAATCTATCATGCCCACTTTTCCATGGGTGGAATGGGAGATCGGATTTATTGGCTTATTTTTGGATATCTTGGCGTAAGTGAATCAAAAAAAGAGTGAAAAAAATTCACAGCTAGTTTTCAAACCACTCAATTAATCATACTAACCCTTATCATTATTTTCGGGGGTATCATGATTTTTTCTAAAATTAATAAAATTGACATTATTATTGCGTGCCTTATCTTATTGGTTGTAATTGTTGGTATTAGTCCTCAGTTGTAAACAAATTTCACTTACCTCTTCCATATATATTTAATATTTTCCATGGAACAACCGAAACATTTTCATAATAAAAAGCAACCTGTATTTATGGAGATGCTATGGAAGGAAAAGATGAACTTATTAATGATTTTATTTCTGAAGTTAAAACGCTTCATTTAGAGTTAAAAGTCATCGTTAATGCTCAACTAAAAACTCCCAAAATGGATAAAGCATTATTTGAGAAATTTGGCCAACTCATTGACAGGATATATGGTACGGCAATGACATTAGGACTTAAGGATATTGGTAAATACTTATATGCCATGAAAAATGTGTCATATTTAAGTTCTCAATGTGACCGGGAAGTGGGACAAAAAAAAGCACTAAGAATGATGATGGAATGTGTAGATTATATAGAGAAAATTTATCTTCATATTAACAATAAAGATCAAATGAAAAATTTAATTCGTTTATTTGTTGTAGAAATTGCAAAAGCAGAAAGATTAGAAAAAACAGATTTTCAAAATATAACTCGCAAGAGTGTTGCTTAAAATTATTAACTATCTTTATCGAGACATAGTTTATTATCACCAATTGACTTATATTATTCTTCATTTAGTATTTAAATATGAAATTAATGGGCCATCGTGGCGCCCGAGATCGCGCCTTAGAAAATACAATTGAATCATTTGAATATCTTTTAAAGTCAAATATTTCCTGCTTTGAATTTGATATTCACCAATTAAAATCGGGTGAATTTGTTGTTCACCACGATGAAACACTGGACAGAACCACTACTGCTAAAGGCCCTATTGCTATCCATACTTGGGAGGAAATTTCAAACTTTAAAACAATAGAAGGAACACAAATTCCTCGTTTAGAAGATGTTCTAAGTTTGATCGCAAATACAGAATGTGAACTACAGATTGAGTTAAAAAATAACTGCAACTTGGAACAATTGAAAAAAGTCCTAGTTAATTCTAAGTGCGTTCACAATTTTACTGTTATTTCTTTTAATCATCGTTGGCTCTTGGGATTAAAAGAAATTTTTCCTGAAATAAAAACAGCACCACTATTATTTGGCCTACCAATTGACCCCATCAATATTATTACATCAACAAAAGCCAATGGTATCTCACTTAGTATCAACTTATTAGACAAACAATTGGTAGATGAATGTCACTTACATAACTTTACAGTGACCACTTGGAATGCAAATAATCATGAGACATTCATGAAAGCAAAAGCAACTGGTGTAGACTATATTGGAACTGATGTACCTTTTACGGCCGTTACTTGGCTATAGTCACTTTCAACTGGAATTGCTCTAGATCCCAAGACTATTGCTAGGTTTATAATTTCTATTCCAAAAGCTAATGTCATTAATTCTTCCACATTTACATGTAAATAAAACTTCAAAAAATATTTAATTTCAGATTATGGTCCCTACTGCCGAAGCCCGATCCTTTTTGGCATTCACCAATAATCGCTACCCCCAAAATTCAGAAAAGCGTTGGGTCTATGTGGTTTATCTTCTTGCACTCAACACTGAACTTCGTGCGGGTGAAATATGGGGATTAAAAGTTTGTGATATGGTTAAGGACGGGAAAACTCTTTTCATCCGACGCCAATATAACAGTGTGACAAAAAGTTTTACGCTCATCAAGGGTAAGAAAAATTCCAAGAGTGGAAAACTTCATCGTCAAGTTCCCTGTAATTCAATTATTCGTGAAGAGCTTGGTGACATTGTTAGTATGCGAAACCTCTCTCAAGATGATTTGTTCTTTGTAACTGAGCAGGGAAATCCAGTCAGTCACGACAATTTCATGAGAAGATTTAAAAAAGATTTAGAGCTGTGGGGAGGAAAGCCCATTCGCTTTCACGATCTCCGCCACACAGCCGCTACCCTACTTATTTCTTCGGGGATTGATCTCAAAACCGTACAAGAAATTTGTGGACACGAAGATATTACAACGACGATGAGATATACTCATTTGATTGCTGATAATATTAAGAGAGTTGCGGATTTATTTTCAATTTCGGGTTAGTATTTCAGGTAGTGGACTCGTTTCCACTACCTTTCTAAAAAACTAATCGGGCTTCTCGCAATTACACGTATCACCTTTTGAAAAATAATACCCACATCCGCCTATTAAAACACCTAATGCTGCAAGAACAATATTATAGAAGGGAGGAAGAAATTTGAAATCAAAATTAAGCAGAATAATCAGCGAAAAGTTTAACATGATAAAAGTATTTAGAGCTGCAACAATTGGCTTTTTGTATCCCATTTTGCGATAGGTGTATTCAGTATAAATACATACTGGTATTGTTGGCATAACAAGAAGAGCAAGCATCAATAATTTGTCAGAATGAAACACCCTTCTTACTATTTCAAATCCAATCATTCCTGGAATAATCGCAAAGATGTAGATCAAGAAAAAATAGATCGCTTCTTTCTTATGAACTGAAATAAAATGTTTTATTGATTTAATAATTCTCATTCCCCTTACTTGTTCTTAAATCCTTAACTTGAATATTTTTATTAAGACTTTGCAGTTCATTGAGCAAGATTGAAAATTCATTGTCCTCTATCTCTACATATGTTCCATTTTCATCTCGATCCAAATTTAAATAATACAAATAAAAAGTCTTGTCGATTTCAATTCTTTTTATACTTTCTAAATTTATTTTCAAATCCTTAAAGCCCTTTCTCACAATTAGCAGATTATTTTGAAGTGAGAGAACAGGAAAAAATAATCTCTTGAAACTTACATGCACAAATGGGGCTAGACCAAAATTAAAAAAATAGAGCATTGGGCTGTAAGAATCCAACCTTAGAACGTAATTCACTCCGGTTGAAAAAGTATTTACCAACGAAGCCACTAAGCAAAAGATAAACACCAGAACAAATGCAATATCTAGCAAAATGACATATCTTACGTTTTTTCTCTTGTACTTCATATGTAGTCAATTTTATCCCAAATATGCTCTCGAAATATGGTAGCGTCTAAAATTTTCTGTCCGAGGATTGCGTCATAATAAATATTGATGTA
>JAVHRK010000106.1:0-14195 GCA_036171615.1 Bacteriovoracaceae bacterium | reverse complement strand
TTTGACATGCTTGTATTCAATGACCCATTCATAAACACTGTTGATCATGTTCTTAACTTTTTTCTGATAGCTCTTAGAAAGATTGGCCTTTTGAAGTTTTATTATTAAATCACGCCCTTCAGCGCGACTAATATCACCAGCACACATTTTCATCCATGGGCTCGTCCATTTATGAACGATGCTCATGTATCCTTGGGCCGATGTTTCAGAAACTTTGCAGACCAATCCAAGTTTTACGTCTTGCCACCAAAGGTTGACGACGTTTTCCCAGATTAGCCCTTTGCCATCTCGCTGTTGAACATTTTTAGAAATTTGCTGAATAATTTTTTTCTCTTCTCGTCTTGCTTCAGCTTCTGATTTAAGTCCTGTAATTGTTTTTTGAATTCTTCTGCTACGATCGGCGCTACTGCGCACATGAACGTAAACTTTCCAGAATTCTTTTCCATCTTCTGTGTATTTTGAAATAGCCATTAGTAACCTCCACGAAATTGAGAGGTTTCTATTAAGTAAGCTAATTCCTTTTTACTAAAATACAATCGATTCCGAAATTTCCTTGCTTTTATATGCCCTCGTGAAACGAGGGTGTGTAAAGCATTTACAGACTTTCTAAGATATACTGATGCTTCTTTTGTGGTCAGCCATATTAAATTGTTAAAGAGCAATTCAGATTTTTCTTTCTCTGAGTCGTTATTATACAAATGTGTGGTCAAAATGTAATCATTCTTTTTATCCATAATTCACCCTGAAAAAAAGTTAAAGTAATGATTGCCCAATAGAATTTGCCAGTATTTCAAAATATTCCCGCTCAATGCCTTTTCCGTCAGTGAAGCTTTTCAACTCCTTACGGCCTTGCACAAAAATCTCATTACCTTTTCGTAAATGAACCGAGCATTGCTCTGCTAATTTGCCGAACACAACTATTTTTCGCCATATAGTTTTGTTTTGAATATTGCTAATGCCTATGGACATTTCACAAACAGGTTTTCCATTTCTTGTGTAACTAAGTTTAGGATCGATTCCAAGTCTTCCAGAAACTAATTCATTGGTTTGATTATTATTCATACAGGTTCTCCCTAAATATTAAGTTTTCTAACTAGAAATTCACCAAGAGTCAGAACAGTTTTATTTTTCTCGTTATGCTCAACTAATAACCGTTCAATTTTTTCCATGTCAGTCAGAGCATTTTCTTGGATTCGCTCGATGTCTTTTGGTGTCAGCTTGGGCAATGATAAAACAATCAGGTCTTTTAAAATAATTTCCCGACCAAAACTTTTATTATTCGCCTCACTCAAAAGTTTTCCTATCAAGTCTCTCGTTTCTATCTCTTTACTAACATCCACAAAAAACTTACTCTTTTCATTATTTTCTTCATCCTTTATCTCTTTTTTTTCTTCACCTTTCTTTTTTCTTCCTCTTCCTTCTTTTTTTATTCCTACTTCCTTATTTATATTATCTAATCCACTATCTACCTTTTCCATATCCTACCTCCATTATTCATTCTTACTTACCCCCGCTTCATTCATCATACATTCCCAAATTGACCACCTCCTCTCATACTCGTTGGGAGGGGGTGGTCAATTTGGACTAAGAATTTATGTGAATGAAAACGCGGGGGTAAGTATCCTCGTTTTTTGTGACTGCGACAGTTACACTTACGTTCATACAATCGATGCGACAGACGATGTGACATTTAATCTCCTAGTAGTTCTGAAAGTTTTTTTAACTCTTTGTTATGAAAAACTTTTGATTCAAATAAATTAATCAAGCTTTTTGATAGATCAGATTCAAGAAATAAAATAATTTTTTCATTTAATTCTTCTTTTAAGTGCGAATAACTTGAATCATTTGTTATTTCTCCTAAACGCTTAACGTAGGAGTTAAATGAAAATTCATCTCCAAAAAAATAGAAAACATAGTCATACTCAAAGGCCTTGGCATATTCAGCTAGCTTTTCATAAATACGCTTTCGATCTTTTCGCCACAGTTCAACTTCTAGGGCCACATTGTAGGTTTCACTTCCATGACTAATCTTTAAGATCGCATCTGGCTCAATGGCATGATGTCGTCTTGTTGATTTGGTTTGATATTCATGTGGAAGTGACGCATCTTTTGCAATTCCTAGTTTCAGAAAGCTTGAAGTCACTAATGCCACAATCGCATCATGCCTAATATTTTCTTCATTGATTGCGCCCTTGTTGTCATTGCCCAAATACTGAATAAGATCATTTGAAGGAAATACAATTTTACTGATACTGCCAAAAATTTTAGATTTGATTATACCTTCTTTTTCTAGGCGATAAATTCTCTGCCTAAATGTATTGCCTTTTTCATTATTATTTAAAAGTTCCTTAAGGGTATTAAGCGAGAGGCATCTCCATTTCATCAGTAGCTCTAGAAGCTCATTGTTTTTTCTTAATGACTGTACGTTATACATTTTTACTCCTACTTGGATTTTGAAAATCCTTTTTTCTTATTTGCTCCATTTGATGCCATTGGGCTATTAACTGTTTTGACTTCGGCCTTCCATGTTTTGGAGTTCCTGATATTTCTCACATTGATAATGGCATGCTCTTTCGGCGAATGACTTAATAGAATTGTTTGTCCGACGTTTATATTTTTTAATATATCGGGGTGACAATAATATTCATATGCCTCTCTAAGTGATGTTCTTCCTGAATCACTCCCATTCAGCATTGCGGTAGTTGATTTTTCGGAAAGGAAAGTTCCAAAAGCAGAGGCAAGCTTGTCCGCATTTTCAGGGTTAGTCTGTCTTTGCAAAAGCCAGGTCGAATAAGATTCAAAAAACTGCTTCATTAAAGTTTCACCACCAGCAACCATTTCAATATCAGAATAAGACTGAACAGCGGTGTAGATATTAATTCCACTGCCTCGACACTTATTTACCAGATCAATAAAGTCTGGAAAAAGCACGGAGCCTGCTTCATCAATAAATAAACCAATTCCATTACTAATGGCCTCCTGTTGTGATTCACTTGTTTTACCTATCCAGTAAGAAAGATTCATTGCCTCGCTGACAAACATTTTCCCAACGGTTCTAGCAATTGATGAATAGCCTTGAGTAGAGCAACCTATATAAATACAAATTTTTTCCTCACGGGCCTTTTTTAATGTCATGCTGGGTTTTCCTTTTGCCAGACCTTTTCTAAAACATTTTCCAAAATCAGAATTTAAAAGCATTTTGAACTGAGTTAATAGGCCCGATGTCTCTTCAATATCGTGTTTAGATTTTAATTCCTGATAAACATCAAAGAGATCAACTTCATTTCCATCCTTGGTTAATTTTTCTAAGACATCACTTAATGCGCCAGAAGACTGATTTAGATAATATTGGTTTGGTCTTTCTCCCCAATCAAAACTTCTCATGATAGTGCTGACCCTTTGAGTATTGGTCATGTCAGCAATTGGATTAAAAGAAACTGCCTCTGGATCAAACTCCGAAAAGATTGCGTATTGTATGCCGTGAGCACGACACATCTTTTTAAAGTCATTGATTGCTTCTTTTGTACCCTTGGGATCAATAAAGATAATCGCCTGATTCTTTTTAAGTGCATTTTCCATTAATAGATTCATCAGATTAGTTTTTCCCCAACCACTGGCCCCAACTAAAAAAACATTTTTGGAAGGATCAAATTTATCCATGTGAAAAGGTCTGTCATAATTTACAGACCAGCCAAGATAATCTTCATGATCAAATTGCTTTTTATTCGAAAGCATTTTGGCATTTAATCTTAAGTAGGTATTTTCTTTTTCTTTAAACTTAAAACCATTTTTCATAAATTCACTAAATGAGGTGAATCCCAGCTCTAGTCCTTTTGTCATTGAAGCCGTCACTTCTTCAATGATTGGAACAAAAATGTTTTCTAGGCCGTTACCACCTTTTGCTTTATCATTCATACGAATACTCCCACGCTTTGTGTTGTTCTACTGTGATCGTTTTCCCATTTTCTAATTGCTCGACTCGTTCTGGTATTTCATGCTCGATAATAAAAGGGGCCTTCACCTTATTTTTTAGGTGTTCCGGTACAGGGCCAGATTCAATCTTGTATTTTTTTGAATCCGTTGGCGTAATATTGAAGGATTCAAGTTTACTAAGAGGACTAAGCTCCTTTTGTTTTGGCAAAATCATATTAGGTAAATCTTTATTTTCAGGATCATCCATAAAAAAGATATAACCTAAACTTGCGCCAACTAAAGCCCCAATGCTTCCCCATATCGCCATATTGGGAGCGACTGATTCTTTATCCGGGCTTAATGTGCTTCCTCCAACAATTCCTAACGTAATTCCTGTAAGTCCTCCGTAAAAAATGGATTTCCTCATGGTTGAGCAGGAGGAAACAAAAAGGCACAATATTAATGTAATAATTTTTAGACGCTTCATAACTTAAACCTCTCGTAAAAATAGATGAGGACTGATCTTCCGGCCTTGATATAGACCTTTGGCTCTTTTGATTGCATTTCATCTTTCATGATGTTGCTTGTTTCATCGAGCGAATTTAAAAGCCCATTGGTTAATCTATTTTTTGCAGTGTTGGCAGTTAATTCACCTAATGGGCCAGCGAGCCTTTCCGTTTTTAGCTCAATTAATCCTCTTGAAAATGCAGTGGCCACGGTTGCCGCGACATACTCTTCTTTGCCGGTATAAACTTCGTCAGCTCGTAGTCCACTAGAACCATCAAGATTTAATAATCCAACTTGAACTTCAAACTCTTCGTCTTTTTCAGGAATAATGAGCTTATTGCAAGCGGCCAATACTCGGCTGTACTTGGTAACACCTTTACAGCTAAAAAGAGTTTTTTCCGGTAGGCGGTCGTTTGATTCAACTTCGACAAGTAAGGGAGATTCAAGATTAGTTGATACCACTGAGTTTAATAATCTTCCGCGAATGACTGTGCCTGTTTTGAAATCATACTCGTTGGTGTAATCCCAAATCCCTCCCTTGTTTTGGTACTTTCCTAAAAGCTCATTAGTTTTTTCTCCTTGTTTTTGAATACGATTTAAAACGTCCACATTACTCACTATAACATGAGGTCGTTTGCCTGCTTTCGTTACTTCAGCTTTCTTCTTAGGTGTTAGAATTTTTAATTCATCCTGAGAATAAGAACTAAAGGAGAGGCAGATTAGTAAGGGTAATAATTTTTTCAATTGAATATCCTTTGGTTATTAATGATAAAAGGAATCCCTCTTGAGAAATTACCCTCGCGCTCGACAACTTTTTCATTAATCAAAAGCGGCTTTTTAGTTTTATTTTGAATTAAACTTGAAGTTTCACCTTCTAGAATCCTGATATCAGCATTTTCAAATTTCAAAATATACGACCGATTAATTTCTCCTTCGTGTATATAGACAAATGAGTGCGCCAGTTCTTTTTCAGTTTCAGGTTTTCTCACCTTAAACTGATAATGCTTGTCTTTTGTAATGACGATCATATCCGTTTCAGTAAAATCCTTAAGCGGTTGCACTACCAACAACTTTTGATTATTTGCCCGGTGAAGTGAAAATTCGCCTTCCTTCCCAATGCTCACATATTCGATCGGTTCATCAAAAACCAAGGTCGTAGGATGAGAGATAGTTAAAAATAAATAAATCAAACTTCTAGCTAAAATATAAAAATCCATATGCCCCCCCTAACTGTCCTGACTTTCTTTTTCAGAAAGTTCATTTTCATGAATTTTTGTGATCTGATAAAAGTATTTAAAGTCAGGCCCTTTATCTAAGATTAAATCAAATGAACGAACCCCATCTTTGGTGTGAACCAAAACTTTGCATGAGTCTTCCCCTGAATAAACTGAACTCACTTTATCAACGTCATCAAGTAACATCGCTTTGTAATTATCAGCCACCACTTGTGAGTAGAGGCTTTCTTCCATAAGTAGTTTTGATAAGTTTTTGTGAATCATTTGATTAATGGCCATACTGCAAAAATCTCTTTTTGAAGCATCTTCCGAAAGCTCACTAACTTCCTTTATAAAAAGATGTTGGGTATGACTCTTTAGGAGAAGACAAAAATTTATTACTGTTGCAACTGCAATGACTTTTAAAAACAAAAGAATTTTTTCTTCAAATAGTTTTTCTTTAAACATTCCTGAAATCATTTCTGCCTCCTTGTCTTATTCCGGTATAATTTTCTTTTTTGGGAACTCTTGGCTTTGAATTTATTTCTCCCCCAATTGGAACTCTGGTAAATGTTGGCGGTTTACCTGCAATCATGTCTTTGGCATTTAGACTTGGTACAATTCCATGAGGCCTTCTCGTTTCTAAATACCTGCTTGAAAGTTTTGGTCGATTAATAAGTTCATCTCTTGATTTTAAATAATTTCCAGCTTCTTTCTTGTAATCAGATAAAGGAAGTTTAGCCTGAGCAAAATCTGGTCTGACTGAATTAAAAGATTTTGCTTCTTTGGTACGAGCTACATTTGCCAAACTATTTTCTTTTCGATTCACAACAGAATCAGTCGCTAGAACCATTTTTTCTTTTAAGGTAGTATTTTTAGCAGTGTCTTTTAAATCACCAAAACCATGTTTCATTTTATCCATTGTTGAATTGGCAGTGATAGTCTGAATTGATTGGCCTATTCCTTTGGTCGCCGCAATTGCTTGCGCCTTACCAGAGATTGAGCCTTTGAACTTATTCATCAGTGGTTTTGAAGTAGAATTGTGAATCATTCCTCCTACTGCCATTGATTTAGCTCCAACAAATTTTGATGCGACTGATGCTCCTCCAATGAGCGTAGTCATTGCGGCCATCTGTCCAAGTGATTCAGCCACATGAGAAACACCGCTTTCACTCATAATCTTTGAAGTAATCATGGGGGCCAAGAGCAAAATGATGGTCATAATGAATAGCTGAATTAATGACTCAAGATTCTGGACGATGCCACCGGAATAAGTTTTAAAGAAAGCATCACTATCACCAATTAGGCATAAAATTATAGCGACCACAAAAGGCATGAGTATGCACCAAAGACTAGACTTCACTGCTCCAACTAAGCTTCTTGAGGTAATAGGAAGAACGCTTAAAACTGCACAGAGGCCTATCATGGCAATAGTGAGGTGATAGGTTAAGCTATAAAGCTGAGTGAGAAGAAAAAATGCGATATAGCTTAGTAGGAAAATGATCATCACGATGGGATCATTTACTAACATTTTCACAATGCTTGTTAGTTTACTCCATACTCCTTTCTTTTCTGTACTTGTACCAACATCATGAGCATCACCCTTGGCAGTTTGATAAGCTGTCAAAAATTTATTTTGCGGCGAATACTTTTTAATAAGCTCGCTGCTGATTTTTAAACTGGTATCGACTGCTTCAATGTGAATTGGGGTTAAAAGCTTAATCGCCAAAAAAGCAATGACCGCTCTTTTGGCAACACTTTGAAAATCAAAATTTGTAAAAAATTCTGTAATGATCCCAATAAAAAATGCAGGCATAATAAAAAGGAGAGCAGTTTTATTTAAATATTCACTTAATCCCAAAACTTTGGGGTTAGAAATAAATAATAAATCCTTGAGCAGTGAAGTTGTCATCATTGGTTACTCTTTGAAATTTTAGTCTTTGCAATTTTGTAATAATTTTCTTTTTCAGACTTTTGTATTGCCTCGTCTTTTAATCCACGATTGAGAAGTTTATTTTGCTCAGTAAGTTTTTCAGCAATGACATTTGAAGTTTGGTTTTCCTCGACTTGCGCCTTGTAGGTAAGAGACGTATTTTGAGCAATCATCTTTTGAGCTTCACCAGTAGAATTGACTTCTCCTGATCTGTTCACTTGGTTATTTGCAAAGCCAAGTTCAACATTATTTTTTCTGGCCCTCTCTCCAAGTACATTTTCTTGAACTTCATTTCGAGCTTCGTCCTGGCGGTATTCACTAATCATAGCTTTTAGTGATTCGGTTTCACTTCGAAGCGCCCTAATTGCTGAATTCAATCCTTCTAAATCTTTTGGGTCACGCTTGGATAAATCCACATAGTTTTGAGCAATATAATGAATTCTTTCGGCCCTGAAATATTGATCCCGCGCTATTTGATTATATTTCTCCATAAGGCCAGTGTACTTCTCCGCATTGGTCACTAGCTTTTCAAGTTCATTTAGTTGACTTGCAGTATTGGTGACAATTTCAAAAAGTAATCCTGTATCACTGTCAGGGGCAAACAAAGTAGAAGCTTGGGCCTGATTTCTCATACCAAAAAGCACTGTTCCAAAAGTTAAATAAACAAGAAATAATAATTTAGTCATTTAGACCTCCGTAAAAATATTTAAAATGAACATAGCGATCAAGGACTTCCCAAAACTTAAAAATCTTTTTATTCTCTTCCAAGAAAGCTTCAAAAATAAGATTGTCTTCATAGTTGCTGGTGAAGAGTTCGTATTCTAAATAAGTCGGGTAAAAATGAATTCGCTTACGACTCACTTCTGACTTAAGGTAAAATTCCGAATGACTTCCTTTCTTTGTCATTAGTTCTTTAATGCGAATGTGATCAAACTGATCAATGAAGCTTGATTGGGTGATGCTTTGATTAAAATAAAATTTTGTAAAACTATTCTGTGCGATCGCAAGGCCCAATGGCGTTTGAACAAAATCTTCTAGCCCTTGCGAAATGGCGATGGCACTTGCCCCATGCTTTCTAAAAGTTCTAAAGCATTCGGTGATATAGTCGGCATTTTTATTTAAAAAGCTCCATACTTCATCAAAAATAAAAATCCTTCTACCTTCTAAATGTTTAAAGCATTCTATTAAGTAAATAATAAGTGGCGCTTTTATTTTGTCTGGATAGAGAGAAGTATCTATATAAGTCAGTTTGGAGAGGTTTCTTGTTTCGCTGTCAAAAAAGCCCCATAGCTCACTGAAATAGAGATAGAGATCAGGAATTTCTAAACTTATTTTAGAAATTAATTCCCTAAATGAGTTGCAAGATATTGCATGTTCAGAAACCAGACCAAAAATTTTTCCTTCTATCTTTGACGAGAGTTCATTTTCAGGAATCACACTTACAATTAGTTCTTTTAGATAGTGAGGTGATTTAAACTGCAATGGGTTGAATGACTTGCTTAATGATTCACCACCTAAATAATTGACCGTCTTTTTAAACGAATTTCCTAAATCTAAAACAATGGCCGAGCTTCCATTCTGCACTTCTTCTTTTAAAATCTTCTGGGCAATCATGGATTTTCCAGTTCCTGATTGCCCAGAGATAAGGACATTGAAGTTTAGCGCTGAATCATCAAATAAATTAAAAAAGATTTCATTACCTCTCATCGAACTTAATGTAATACCTTCTTCGTGCAGGTGATCTCTAATCATTGGAAGCATATTCACCACGTAGGAAGTTGGCGGTTCATGCGTTCTTTTAAAAGTGGGCTTCACTCCAAATAGAATAGAAAGAAATAAACTTCTTAAACCAACTGTTTCGATCAGGGGTTCAGCTTCGATCTGCTTTAGCCTTTGTATTACTTGATTGGTTTTTATATTTAATTCCTCTTCTGTAGAGGCCATAATAATGAACCATGCTTCTGCTCTAAATAATGATTCTTCGCCATTAATCATCGCTTCAGTAATTTTTTCTGCTTCGGTAAAGCTTGTTTCTGATTCGATGTTTCTAATATGAGAGTGCAAATTAGAATGATGAAGTTTTCTTTGAATATTGACCTTCCTTTTAGAAATTGCAGGATCAAGTCTTTTTAAGAAAACACAGTAATCGCCATAGTCCATTAATTCAGAAGGCATTAGGCCTTTAGAAAATTCATAGAGATTAACCAACCTAAAATATGTGCCATTAACTTTCACATAATCAGATTCCAAAACGGACTCAGCATAGGCCCTACCAAGGCCTATGATTAATTCATTGGGAGCTTCGATTCTTATAAGCTTGGTTTCGGGAATATTTAATTCACCATCATAATTTGTCTCTAAGTAAATCTTTTCACTTAATGAGTAAAACTTATAATAATATTCATCTGTGGCTTGCTCTGGGAGAATAAAATTAATTATCCCTTTTGAATTAAATTTTTCTGAGTTTGGACTTACCGGAAGTTGATTCAAAAAAACCTTAAGGTCGTTGTACCAATTGATATTAGAATCAATTGCTCCTTGCTCAATATCTTTTGGAATAAGTTTATAAACGTGTGAGTTTTTCATTTAAGTCCTTTCTGGTTAGTGTGTTTTTAGTTAAAAAGACAAATTCAAAATGACGGCGCGGGAAAAGCTTCCTCGCGCCAATCATTGCTAAATAAAAAATGATCGTTGTTCCAAGTGTGATGACTTCACTGCGACCAAAGAGCATCATGATGAAGAGGACTCCACCTAGAGTACAAAGATCAGATAAACTTATTCCCCAAATGAGAGGCTGGTTTTTCATGAAGCTTGGATAATATGCTTTTAGATTTTCCATTTTTATCCCACAATTCCTTTAAGCCAACCAAAGACCGAGCCACCACCGAGAGTAATAATCGCGGCCAGTAATGTAGACGACATAAAGATTGGCCCTCTTGGACTTCCGATGATCATAAAAAAAGCAGAGAAGGCAAAACCAATCGGTACCACCAGCATGGCCAGCTTGTTTGTTTTGGTTGAAAGATTAGTAGCGATAGATTCAAGGTCACGAGCAATGATGGGATTGCTCATGACCATGAAAGGAATAACATAGAACCAGTATTTAATCGGAAGCATGATTGTTCTTTTCAAAAATTTTAAATTCATAAAACCTCCTTTAGTTGTAATAGTTTTCAATCGATGAACTCACACCAATTGAAATCTCTTGGTAATAAGGCCCTGACGCGATAGCAGATATTGGATAAGGCCATCCATGTGCATGGGCCTGAGTTATCCAACCTAGAATTTCATCTAAATTTCTTGTTTCCGATGACAGTTGCGTTTTATATTTTTCTGCAACCGCCGGAGTATTAAATGGACAACCGCCAAATCCTTGCCAAGCTCCTCCCATGTCAACCAACTTCACCCCGAAGAAATCAGAGCCAGCAAAAGACCTAACTTTTAGTGATAGATTATTCTCATCAAAGTCTTTGATTTCTTTTATCGCTGAAATATCATTAATGGTGACATGAACGCCGGCATCAGTTTTAGTAAGTAGAATCTTTTTTTCTTTTAAAAGATCGCTCAGCTTAAACACATCGCCATTTATAACCAGATCAAGTTTTTCACCTTCGCCGAGTAGATCAGGTGAAAATTCAAACTCTTCATAATAATCATTAAACGCGCTTACTTCCCAAGTGCAATTCATCGCCAACTGAATACAGTTTTTCCCACAACTTCCGCCGGGCTGATTATAAACTTCATGATGTTTAGTAACGGTTCGTCCATAGTGATCCCGTGGGTGCAATGTAAATTCAACTTTAGAATTCGGAGTAATATTACCTAATGGCAAAATTGATTCAGATTTGTTTCCGTCAAGTTTTGGAACATAGGAATAAATACTTTCTTGCGACTGGGCCGCTAAATCTGTTCCGGTGATATAACTTAAAACGATTCTGTCCTTAGGAGTAAAACTATGATCAAGAAAGTTTTCTTTGAATTCATTAGTCATGACAAACCACTTACCAAGCTTGTTTTTATCTTTTACTTCTTTTAGGTAAGTAAATTCCGAGAGGTTGTTTTCAAACTGACCAATTTTTAAAAGTTTATCTTCTTTTACTTGATAGTTTTTATCAAAAGCATCTTTTAATATATTTTGAAATGAAACTCCGTTACTAGCGGCGACATAAAAGATTTTTTCTTCTAATGGCGTTTCATACAAGACAGGAACAGACTTGGCCTTAACTGACGCCAGTAGTGTCTTGTAATTTAATTTCATTGACGGAATTTCATAATCGTCAACTTCCGAAATAATAAACTCGCCACGTTTAAAGAAACTCTCTTTTAAAAGCCCAACCGGCGCATGATCAATGACCACATCAAAAGATTCATAGATACCGCTTTGAAAATGTCTATCAACGGTAGTCGAAGTCAATACATCATAGTTTTCCGTCTCATGATTTAAGAAATAGAAATTAAGTTTTAAATTTGCTATCTCTTTGAAAAAAGCTGACTGATTTAATCTCGCCTGATTGGATAAGGTAATTTTAATATCATCAATAATATTTACATCATTGAAAATATTTCGATATTTTATGGCCTCGGCGTGAAAGAACCTAGGATCAATATCAGGAAAACTCACCCAAGATAAATCATGTTCCGTAAATACGCCGGAAGAATGACTTGAAAACCTCCCAAAGCTTGCGGCGGTTTTAAGTGCATGATTGCGAGCAAAGACATTACCAACCCGATATTTAAAGTCGGGGTTGGTATCTTTGACGTTAGTGTCTATCACAAATGACTTTTGATCTTTTACCGGATCAGAATCTTTATGATGATAGAAGACTTCAATCTTGTAGTTCTGCAAGAACATGACCTTTAATTCAGGTAGCTCAGCAACAAATGGATTGCGTCCCTGATTAATTTCTTCTTGATCTTTAACCCCGTCGCCATCGCTATCGGCGTTCGGATCAATTTTTTGTTCTGAAATGGCTTTTGTCGGCGTTCCGGCAGAACCACTTTCTGTTTTAAATCCGCAAGCTCCAAAAAGGCACAGTGGTGCCCATACTAATAATAATTTTAGTTTCATATCGTTCTCCGTTTAATTTTTTAAGATTCTAGTTTTCTAAGAGTGCTTTTCGATTTATATATTAAGCACTCCTTGATTCGTTGAATCTTGTGGATTGGCGTTCACATATTTTTTTAGTTCATCAATCATTCGTCTAATCTCGCAGGCCTTGGCAGAGGCCTGCGGATTTTTTCTAAGCTCCGAATGTTTAATCGCATTTACTGTTTCTTCAATATTTTTAATTAGCTTATTCATTTGTTCCTCCTATACCCGTATCAATTCTTGATGCAAGTTTTGATAGTTCCCAATGAAGCGCCAATTCGTTGTCAGCTCTTGCACCGACAGCATTCCCAGTAGCTCTTGAATCTCAAGTTTGATTCTTCTTAAATGTTTTTTAGTAATTTCTTTTTTCATTTTTTTCTCCCTAAGTGTTTTTGTTAAACTCAATTTTATTTTTTTAATCCTCCTTTTTAATTGTTGATTAAATTGAGCGAGGAACAGCAAACTAAATTTTTTTGATAAAAGAAATTGAAAAATATTTTTCAACGATAATTGCTACCGACCGTCGGCCGATTTGCCATTTTGGCCGACGGTCGGTAGCAATTATTGGCCAAAAGCCCACTGTAAGAAAGTTTTAGTAGGTAAAAGCCCTAGAATTCATTTCATTTTTGAAAAGCGGTGTCTTTTTGACCATTATTTAGTTGTCATCTATTTGCTAAGTTGGATAAGTAGATATCACCAATTTTATTTAATCGAGTGATTTATGAATGAAGTGAGTAATCAAGAAGCATGGACGGACATTTTTAAAAAATGTCTATGCGACTTGAAAGAAAAAAATTCCAAGTTAAGTATTTCCCAGTTAGCCTCTAAAGTTAATGTGGCGAGAAGTACGCTGAGTGACCATATCAACTCAAAAGCTGGCGCGACCAAACCCAATTTAGATAATTACATTAAAGTTATTTTAGAGTCGGGCAATGTAGCCATGTTCTTTGAGGCTTTGTCTGCTTACGATGATAAGTTAGCAAGTAGTTTAAAAAGGACGCTAGGTGTTTCTTCAACTGAGAAGAATGCAGAGATCGCTACAATGGAGCTTGAAACCATACTTGAAGATCGCTCTATATTTATCGCTTATATCTTGGCCTCAAATGACCAAGGGGTTAGTAAGAGTGTTCTGGCGCACGTACTTGGTAATAATGCTAACTCGGCTATTAATAGTCTGATCTCGCGCAACTTGGCCTATGTAGAAGGTAGTTGCTATAAATTAAATCATTCAGTAAATCTTATCCGCTCATTTGAAAGCGCAAAGCGCCATTTGGCAACATATGCAGACTATTACAAACCGCATCATGCTGGAACCGGCAGAAATTATGTAATCTCATTAACTAGCTCTTTAAATGAAGAAGGAACCAAGGCAGTCCAAGAGGCCAACAGGGTTTTACACGAGACTCTGAAAAACATTATGCGCGATCCTAAATTTGAAGGTAAAATTCCTACTTTTTCGGTGGCATTCTGTGATACGTTTACTGACATTAATTTTGATCCCAATGATGGAGGAAAATTACAATGAAATTAATAAAAAATA
>JAVHRK010000105.1:0-2875 GCA_036171615.1 Bacteriovoracaceae bacterium | reverse complement strand
ACACAAGGAAAAGCCGAAGCAAGCTTCGGGGAATTAAACCCAAGAGATTAAAAAATAATTTTTCAAAAGTTGTTTTGGATGCAGATGCATTATCTGTAATTGCCCTTCATCATTTAGAGCCTCTCCCTTCTACTTGGATACTTTCCCCTCACGAAGGTGAATTGTCACGACTTCTCAATGTAAAAATAAATCTTATAAAAAATAATCGAGAAAAATATTTAAAACATGCTGTAGAAAAATTTCAATGTACGGTTTTATTAAAAGGTCACCATACATTAATTTTCAATAATCAGTTAAAAAATATAATTTCTCTAACAGCTGGTACTCCTGCTTTGAGTAAGGCGGGTACAGGAGATGTCCTCTTAGGTATTATTACAGCTCTAAAAGCGCAAGGATTAAACAGTGAAGAAGCTTGTGTTGTAGCAGTCAATCTGCATGGAATGGCCGCCAAAAGATGGGAAGAAGAAGGTCGAGATTATCTTAGCTTGCGGCCCACCGACCTTCTCGAACTTCTTCCTCAAGTTATTTTTAATTTAAGAAATCAGTAAGCTATTTTTTTAATTCTAAATTTTTCTTTTTTTCTTCAAGTTTTTTAATATTTTCATTTATTCTTTCTGTCTGCATTTTTGTTTTCTCAGCTTGCATCTTCTCTCTTTCTGCTTTTGCAGTCTCATGACATTTCTTAATTGATGGCATATCTGTTGCTGATTCAACACATGACATATTTGATTTCATTGTCTCTATTTGTTTACTCATATTTTCCAGCATCATTTTTTTATCTGCAGCAAAATTTCCTTCTCCCTCAGCTTTTGCAACTAACGATAAAGCAATCAAAGAAATAAATAAATAAAATTTCATAAAACCTCCCAGTTTTAAATAAGTATACAATAAAATTGGCCTTTGTGAATTTTTATTTTTAGCATAATAGTGTACTTAAAAGATCTCAAACAAAGGAATCTGTATATTATGAAGAAATTTTTATTTGTACTCATTATACTTCCAGTACTTTCGTTTGCAAGCTCTTCAACTTATTATTCACCTGATTTAAGAAACCAACTAGAAAATCACGTTATTAAAAATGATGATTTAAAAGGTGATCTATATAGATTACTAAGCACTACTCATAAAAAGGCGACAGGATATAATGCTGCTAAAAAATTCCTTTTTGGACAAATAAGCTTAAAGCATGATGATCGAGGCTATTATATTAACGACGTCTACTGCCAAAAGGATTTCACTAACGGTATAGGCCCAGGAAATGTGCCTGATCAAAACTTACTAAACTGTGAACACACATGGCCACAAAGTAAATTTACAAAGTCATTTCCAAATGAAATGCAAAAATCGGACCTTCATCATTTATATCCGACTGATTCAAAAGCTAATTCTACAAGAGGAAATTTTAATTTTGCAGAAGTCAGTGAAAATATAACTTTGGGAGAAGATTGTCAGTCATCTAAATCGGGGCCATCTACAATCGATGGCGGTAAAAATTACTTCGAACCTCCAACTTCACATAAAGGAAATGTTGCTCGAGCACTTTTCTATTTTTCTGTTCGATACAATATTGCCATCCAACATAGTGAGGAAGAATTTCTAAAAAGATGGAATGATTTGGATCCTGTCGATGCAGATGAACTATCAAGAAATGATCAAATTGAGAAAATTCAAGGAGATAGAAATCCTTTTATTGACTTTCCCGGAATTGCGCATGACGTTGATAATTTTTAGTAATTATAAGTAAAACTAATAGAAAGTATTGGCCAAACCTAATTAGTCAACTTATTATCGACGAGCTAATTTACTTTTACAAAGGAATGAATTTTGAAATCTTCAATGTTTTTATCCCTCCTTTTTCTTGTATCTGTCTCTCTCTCTAATGCCTATGCTGATTCTACTTATTATCCTGTAGATTTTCTTCAAGCAGTTGCCTCAGGCAAACTTCAAAATGAAGAATTAAAAACACAATTAAATATTGTTTTAATATCAAATCACCAATCAAACCCTAAAGGTGCAGCAGATACTTTAGGTTGTGAAACAGAAGGTGTTAATGGTTGTTACGCTCAACGATCACTCGGGTATGACGGTGCTCGAAGAGTTATGTTTGGTAAATTATTTTTAAAAAATGATGGAAACGGTTTTTTCGTTCAAGATGTATATTGTCAAAAACATTTTGGATCATCCGCTCAAGTTGGCCCAAATAAAATTCCTAATCAAAATGTTTTAAACTGTGAACATACATGGCCACAAAGTAAATTTTCAAAAAACTATCCTAAAGATATTCAAAAAGCAGATTTACACCATTTATTTCCTTCAGACTCTAAGGCCAATAGTATAAGAGGTAATCTCGATTTTACAGATGTTGGAAGTGATACAGGAGATCTTTACCAAGACAAATGCGAAGTTTCTAAATTTGGTACTTCAGCTACTAATGGTGGAGATGGATTTGAACCGCCATTAACCCACAAAGGAAATGTAGCAAGAGCACTTTTCTACTTCTCTGTCCGTTATAAAATATCTATACCAAAAACTGAAGAAGACGTTCTGAGAAGATGGAATGAACTAGATCCAGTTGATCAAGATGAGATTGATCGTAATAATGGAATTTTTCTTGCACAAGCTAATAGAAATCCGTTTATAGACTATCCACAACTTGTAAATTACATTTCAAAATTCTAATATAAGGCCCAAGAGGGCCTTATATTATGCTTAGAAAAATTTTAATCGACTTTGAAAAAATTAAAGATCCATATTCAGGGCTCGGTCAGTTTTGCCAACACCTAAAAACTTTTTTTGATAAAAGCACTCAATCTATACATTATTTCATTCCCAATAAAAGACAAAAGCTTGCAAAACATTTTTCATTTTTATTACC
>JAVHRK010000104.1:0-14237 GCA_036171615.1 Bacteriovoracaceae bacterium | reverse complement strand
ATTTCTTATAAAAAATATTGAATTTTCAGGTTAAATGGCACCAGCCACTAGTTAGCAGCAATAAAACTACTTGGATCTATCGCTTCACCATTTTTTCTCATTTCAAAATGTAAATGTGGCCCATAGGTTCTACCAGTCATGCCTATCTCCGCAATCACTTGACCACGAAATACGCGCTGGCCTTTATGTGTAAAATTCTTTCTAGCATGGGCATAGACGGTAAAAAATCCATTTCGATGCGCAATAACAGTGATATTTCCATACCCACCGATTTCACTTCCAGAATAAACAATAACGCCTTCAGAAGCGGCAACAATATGAGAACCGACTTTTCCAGGAATATCAATCCCTTCGTGAGGTCTTCCCCATCGAGTACCAAAACCAGAACTAATGTTTGAACTAGAGGGCACAGGCCACAAGTATTCACCAGATTTTAAATATAAATTAGGATCGAAAGCATGAAGCTCACTTGCTTGTACCAAAACCCCGCGCTTGAGTGGGATAAATACCCACTCCCCTGGCTTGACCGATTTACCGTGATTAAATTCAGAAATTTTTTCTTTTGGTAGGTTAAATTCTTTGGCCAATGAATCAATAGTATCACTTTGTTGCATTTGTACGTAGTGACCACTCTTGACACTAGAGCAAGCAGAGACGGTAAGTAAGATAATTAAAATTAATATTTTTTGCATAATCTCAAGACAGTTTTTTAAAAAATTCTTTTGTATTATTCATAAGTACTTCATGACTAATACCATAATCATTAACTTTCATAGGAGAAATTGAAATAAAATCACCATCAATTGCCTGACAATCAGAATTCTCTAACTCTTGAAAGCCACGATATATTCCACCAATCCAGTAATAACTTCGTCCCCTAAAATCAGTTCTTTCAGCAATTTCTTCTGAATAATTCCTAAAACCAACTTTAGTTACCTTTATTCCTTTGATGTCTTCTTGCAAACGCCATGGAACATTAACATTTAGCATAGTCATAGGAGGTATAATACTTGTTATATTCGATTCTATAAGAAGTTTTATAAAATTTGAAGCAGTATAATAGTAAGAATCATTTTTATCTGAAGTTTTATAATCGATACATGAGCTGACAGAGATGGCCGGTATTGAATGAAAAACTGCTTCACGAGCTGCCGCTACTGTTCCCGAATAATAAACATCTTGACCAAGATTTGCTCCGCGATTAATCCCAGAAATAACTAAATCAATTTTTTGATTTATTAATTTTTGCTTAAATAGATATCCGACCCCCATTAAAGTACAGTCGGCCGGAAAACCATTACACCCATAGATATTGTCCTCTACTTCCGTCATCCGAATAGTATGATCTAGGGTGATTGTGTGACCTGTTGTCGAACGTTCTTCAGTAGGAGAAACGATATAAACATTAGCAATAGAATCTAATGTTTTTTTTAAAATTCTGATGCCAGGAGCAAGAACACCATCATCGTTTACTAATAAAATATTCATATTAAAATTCCTGTAAAACTTTTAAAGAGGTAAATATTTTCTTCTTATTATCTAATTGAGATTTTAATTTATTAAGATCTACATTTCTATAACAAGATTCAACATCAGAATTTAATGAAAAGCTTATAATATTAAAATCAAAGATATCGAATAGTTTTGGATTAGGAATTTCGTTCCAATCCAGTTTAACAATTAATATTTTCGAGTCAAATTCCTGTAACTTAAAATGCATAAAAAAATTACTATAAAAATGAATTAAGTTGGATTCTTTACTAACCAAATCTAACAAGGAATAAGTAAAGATGAATCCAATTAGTTGTGAAAGATTGCTCTTAATCAAAAAGATAGAAGGTGAATACACTATATAGAATTTGAGATCAGGAGGTAAATCAATTTCTTCAAAATATTCATCAAACTCATAAAATATATTTATAAGATTGCCTCTTTTTAATAAAATTTCTTGATAAATTTTAATGGCCATAAAATCTTTATTACTTGAAAAATGTAAAAAAATTTTATCCGCTTCATTTAGAGCATTAACTAATAAATCTAGAAATACTCTCTCTTGAATAAAATTAAAACTTCGTGGATTAAATTCAAAACTAAAATGATCTATTCCCTGGTTTTTTAATTCTTTCAAAGTCCGTAAATCATATACTCCATCAAATTTAACTTTATATAAATCCATTAAGGTATTATAAGCTATTTTGCATTTAATATTGGGATCATGACTATTTTGCCTATAATAAAGCTAAGAATGAAAGTAAGTCTTTGAAAAAATGAGCAGATTTTTCTGTACCAATAGATTCAGGATGAAATTGATATGACTGACCATTTTTGTACTTTAAAATCATCACCTCATTATTTAAAGATATTTCGTTTGCTAATTGTCTCGAAACAACAGCTAGGGAATTATATCTTTGAACACCAAAGCTTTCACCTTCCCAGGAAATAACAACCTGTTCACCATGTTTAGGCTGAACTGAAGATAATATTTGATATCCCATCTGAGAAGAAATCAGTTGATGGCCCAAACAAATTCCCATTAAATAAATATGAGAATTATTTATGATTTTATTAATTTTCGAAAAATATTCTGTATATTGCTCTGGGTGGCCCGGCCCTGGCCCCAAGATAATAGCAATTCCTTTTTGATTAATAATTTCGTCAAAACTATCTTCAAAAAAATTTTTATAATTAATTACACTTAGCTTATAACCGTAAGGAAATAAAACATTCGCAATATTAAATGTAAAACTATCATTAAAATCAACAATATAAATTTGTGTATTACTTAACATTAAAAGGTGTGAAATTATTTTCATTATAATTTATATAAAATAAAAGTCCTACTTTCTTTTCAATTAAATCTTTAGAATAATTAAACTCTAATTTCCAACAATGATTGAGTGGCGAATACAAAATTGAGTACAGGCTTTTTGACCACGTTTTATTTTGAAAATCATAATCAAAAGAATGATTCCATAAAACCAAATCATTTACATTAAATGAGTAATTGACACCTGCATACTTAGTAATAGGAGTATTTAAGGAATTAAATGAGTTGTATGTGAACGTGCCACCAAATGCACCTCTAGATAAGCTATAATTTGCAGAAGTAGTAAACTTATGCTCGGATTGTTGATGAAAATAAAATTCCTGAGCTGCGAATGTCAATTGATCCATGGTCAAACCTGTATTTATATAAAGCCTAGTAAGTCTTTTATAAAAAGCAACAGAAGGTAAATTAAAATCCACGCCTTGAGAAACATCTAAGTAAGCAATATTGGAATAGGTAAAATTATCTTTTAAGTATCTACCATCTATAAATGGATTAAAAGATTTTGCTGATTTTCTAATAATGGCATTATTCCATTGAAACTCCAGCGTGTTACTAAGTGGAAGTGAGTCTTGCGAAGTTACTTGATTAGTCAAATACTCTCTAGATCTGATAGCATCGATATAATCAAATTGTCCTAGGTCATCTTGAATTTGATTTTTAAAATTTTGGTTCCCATTTGATGTTTGATTAGAAAGATAATAATGTTTTAATTTCAACTCTTGAGAATGACGGTAACTATGATTGGAAATAGTTTCACCTTTTGTACTCAAAGATGGTTTAATATTGGGCAAACTTCCAATGATATTTGAATTTTCATTTTGATTTAATTCTTTCGTTTCAAGTGGGGCCTGCTCTTCATAAGCAATACCAAATATTTTTTCTAATTCTACTTTCATTTCAGATTCAAAAACAAAGCCTTTTTTGGAAAAAGTTTTATTATTTGATTCATAAGGAAAATAGTAATTTTGATAATCCCATTTGATCTGATGATTAAAATAGACAGGCCCAAGACTTCCAATCTGCCATTTTGCATACGGAGTCAGATTCAACCGTCTACTGTTTCTAATCATGCTGGTTGCTTCAACTTTATTTTGTTTAAAAATGGTATAGTCTGAATTCACTCCAGTTGAAATTTTGTCAAATAAATTAAAAGGGACTGTTGAGAGAGAAATCTTGGGCAAGATTTGAACATACTTATCATCAAACTTCTGTGGATCACTTATTAGTAAATTATTATTAAAATAACCTTCAGTGGTAATATCAAAATACGCATTCCGTGCTTCAACAAATCCCCCAACTCCAATGTCAGTTCCTTTAATTTGGTTATTGGAAAAATAATCAAAATCACGTTTCATATCAAGATCAGAAGCATTATTTAAATATAAGTGTTGATTCAAAAAATGTTTATAAATACTATGTTGTTCAATATTAACAAAATGCCGAGTGTCTTTTTTTCCACTTAATTCTTTACTAACTTTATATGGCTCATAAATTCTATCGTTTAAAAATAACGAATTAAATTCTACCCAATTTTTTTCTAAAAAATTATGTCGATACTGTAACTCTCCTCCGTTACCTCTTGATCCAAAAGAAGAAGGCGTAAGAGTTAAGTCTGAATAGTCATTAATGGCCCAAAAGAAAGGTTGTTGGTATTTAAACCCCTCTCCGCCAGTAAAACTAAGCAATGGAAATAAAAAACCTGTTTCTCTTTTTACTTTAATAGGAAAAACTATATACGGAAAATACATCACCACTACGCCATTAACTTTAAAAAATGCGTGCTTGATTTCAACATACTGCCCGACTTTTACTTCAACTTTTTTCCCAAAAACACTCCAAGATTCTGGGCAATCCTTGCAGGTGGTATATTCCGCATCTTCTGCGTATATAATTTGAGAGGATTTTTGTAAAATTCGTTTTCCAACAAGGACATAATTATCAGAAAGCATCCTGGCATTTTCCAAGTCAATTTCTTGAGTTAAAAAATTATATTGTAATTTTGTGCCATACAAAGTGATACCAGGAGATATATAGCGGACATTTCCAATAACTTCTGTTTTACCTGTGGTGAAATTAATTCGTGCCATTTCTCCGTAAATTGAATTTTTTAAATGCGTGATAACAACATTTCCGACTGCTTCAAATTCATTTTCACTGGTTTTTCGAAATGCTTTATCAGATAAAATATTTATTTTTTGACCTAGATTAAATTCAAAGGTCTCACGAGAATATGCAGATTCAGGAGCTAAGGATAAAACGCTGAACATCACCAATAAAATAATATGAACCGCAAACCAAAATTGTTTTATTTTGGTTGGAGCTAGAATATTTTTCCAGCTGAACTCTCCAATCATTAATAAATTTACTAGATTCTTTTTCAATGACTTCCCTATCAACGGCCTTGGGATGATCAAAAGAAGTTGGCCAGAGCTCGATATTTTTCATAGAAAAATGAACAAGCATCTGCAACATGACTTCAATCTCTTTCTGGGCCCGTTTAGAAAAACTAAACATAACCACATCCAAAGAATTAAAACTCTTTTTTATGGAAAAATGCTCAAGCATTTTTCTCATCCCTTCCACATTATGTGCTCCTATAAAGATAAGGGTATTTCCTTTAAAAGTCATCACTTCATGACGCCCCTTAAAGGTTAACAGATCACTTTTCAGAGTCGGCAAAGCGCTTGGCAGAAAAAAATGAACTATGGCCTGGGCCATCTGAATATTGCTTTGATAATAGTCCGCTTCGGGCGGCAAAATAATCAAATCTACATGATGAGATTGGCAATAAATGGCGGCCAATTCGTTTAAATAATCTAGTGAAAAAGAAGTAAAAAGAGGTTTAGCTTCGCGACTTACTGCAATTTTTTCTAGCAAAATTTCCCTTAACGAATTTCCTAAAATTTGCTGATGATCTCTGGAAATTGAAGTTATCACTGCGCAATCCGTATCAAAATGATTGACGGCATCTAGTCTCCCGCCAAGCCCAACTTCAAGCACCAGATAGTCTATTTTTGCACGCTTCAATCCTATTCGCAAAAATACAAAAAATAAAAATTCATAAAAAGAAACTCCATTAGCTATTTTATGGGCCAGAAGCATTTCACGCTCTAGCTCACCATAGGAGATATTCTCACCAAAATTAAATCTTTCACAAATTGATAAAATATGTGGAGATGTCCAAAGGGCAACTGAACAATCTTGAAGCTTTAATAGATGAGCAATCGTGTGCGCCGTTTGCCCTTTACCATTCGTGCCGGCAATAGTGATAACCTTAGTGCCCGCCTTTTTATACTGATTAACTAAGTTTTTATAGAGAGGCCCTGTTCTTTCCAGTCCTGGAGTAAAGACTTCAAAACCAAAGTTCTGATGTAAAAAATCCATCAGTCTTTTTTCAATAATTGGGTCAAATTTCATAGTCATACCCTATTTGGCCATTTTTTGTGGCACTTGAAAAGTAAGAAGAGCAGATAAAGATCGAGTTAAACACTCAAGTTCTTTTAGAAATAACCGATTAGTTACCATCCTGATCTAAAATTAGTGGAGAATGATAAGGATGAAGTTGAGATTATTATATTTCGTATTTGGTGTTTTACTGATGGCAGGCAGTGCTAATGCTTGGGATGATCCTTTATGTGAAGCAGATGCACAACAAAAGTGGATATCAGATATTAAAAATCCCAAGAACAAAAAATCATGCCCTCAAATAAAGACAGCATTTAAAAATTTATACTTCTGCTTACAACGACAATTAGATTATGATGGTAAATTAAAACTTCCCGACGGGAAAGCTAAAGCTGATTATCAACATAACTTTGATACAGACAAAGCGCCAGGCAAAGAAGTAGAAACAGAATTATATAAAGCCTATAGTAATGCATTAACAAAAGTAGCAATCATTTATAAACAATCGAAAACTACATCGATAGATAATACCGCAAATCCAGAAATTGCAAAATTCTTTAACCAACTTGATCAAGCTAACAATAGTACAGATTCTGAATTTATTAAAAAATCAAATTTTGACAAACTCTTATTGGAACTCCAAATATCAAGCAATAGCAATACTAATCCAGCAGCTCACATTAGTAATGATGAAATCTACCTCTTGAGAAAACTTCTGACCCACGCTCAAGATAGAATAGCCACTACAGCTAAGTTTGAAAAAGATCATAAAAAACAAAAAAATTTTAACGTAGATCAATTAAAAGAAATTCAAGCGGCTCCTCTTAATAGAATGTTAAATGCTATTAGAAATGGTCATATAGATCAAAGTAGTCCATTACTTGTAAACCAAGCTAAGGTAGTATCAGAAGTAATTAAACAAAACCTAAAAAGCTTACGTGAAATCTACAACCTTAACGACCAATGTAAAAAGACAATTAACAATGATAATCCTCAAGCCAATTTCCAGAAGGTTAACTATGGTTTATTTTTAAAGGCTCTCGATTGTCCTGCAAAAAATGATACCCGCACTATTATTTTTAAAAATAGAGATCTTGAGGCACTTTTACATTTTATAAATACAAATCAAAAATTTAACCCTAAAAATTTAACCAGTATAGGAAGTCTTAATTATGACACAAAACTAGACCCCCTTAAATATGAAAAAAAGACTGATCTAACATTTAACAAAGCATTTTCTTGTGACATTGATACAAAGAACCATAAACTGGTAACTGTTAGAAATCTTCCATTAGGAGATGATGGAAAATTTAATTTTGATAAGATAAAATGCAAAGATAAATCAGAACAAGTTATAAAATGTGAAGATACATTTAATAAAATTACACCCGGTTCAATTGGTCAAGGTTTACAAATAACACTTCCAAAGGGAATAACCTTAGAGGTGGATGGCAAAGTATGTGGAGATACAAGTCCTCCTCCTGCAGCTCAACCTGTGCAAATAACCTGTAAAAAGTCAGAGGATGGCAAAGTTATTGTGACAAACTTTGATGAAAAAAATCTCATATGTAAAATTTCCGGTGCAGACAAATCAGGAGAGGAATGTAGTAAATTAGTAGAGACCAAATTAGATTCAGCAACTAAAACAACAACAATTTCTAGAAAATCAGGAACAGAAGGTGACTCACTCGATTCATTATCAATAAAAGAACAAACAGGCTGTGATAATCTTTTGGCAAAACCACCAGTTCCACCAGTTCCACCAGTTCCACCAGTTCCACCGACAAGCACTGACTCATGCCCAGTCGCTACAGAAAATAATGAAGCATGTTGTAAGAAAAAAAATGTAACAGACGAAGGACAAACTGAATTTACAGCACAAAAAAGATACACCTGGAATTCAAAAGACAAAAAATGTGTTGATCGAGAAGCAGTCGACGAAACAACAGGTCCAGAAACCGGTACCCGTGCAGCTCCCCCAGGCGATCCATCAGTAGGTATGCCAACACCATCGCCCCTGATTCAAATGCCAGCACCATCGGCGCCATTTCTCTTACAAGGTTTACAATAAACTAGAAGACGTAACTGGTATCACTTGATCCTAGAATTGTTATTCTCTCATCTTTGAGATCGGCAATTTCTTGAAAAAGTTCATGTTGAAAATTTGGTTTTAGGTGTCCTAGAAAAATAGGAAGATCTTTAGGCATTTTTTGAATTTCAATTTTCATTGTCGCTGGTGTGTGATGAAGTGAATCTGCAGCAACTTTAGAAAGCTGATTAGGAAAACTTACTTCAGTAAAAATAGCTTTTAAGTTTTTATAAGTCTTAGCTAATTTCCAAATTTCTTCAGTGGGTCCTGTATCTTGTGTAAAAACAATTGCGGTATTTTTTCTTTCAATAATAAATCCCAATGCTCCAACTGAATGATTGACAGGTATTGGTAAAATTTTATATTCGCCTAAAGTAATGACTTCACCTGGTCTTATATCATGAAATCGCAAGGTCGGATTTTCTGCTGTTGGTAAAGTTGTAAAGTCTGGCCAAATAATATCATTTAACAAATGCGCTCTTATCGCTTCCTTAACTGGTTTATTAGCATAAATTTCAAAAGGTTTTCCCTTGAGACCAAAACAATTATCAGATAAAAAAGCTAAATCAGAAATATGATCTAAGTGTGAATGTGAAATAAGAATATTATCAATTTGAACTTGTTCTTCAATTTGAATACCAGAGGCGACTGAACCTGCATCAATTAAAAGTTTTCCATCTATTAAATAGGATGTTGCTTTAAACCCTGGAGAAACTCCTCCATGCCCACCTATAATTCTAACCAACATAATGCATCCTCTATGATTCTTTTAATTTATTATAGATTAACTTTGAATCTTCTCCTAATATTTTAGAAAAAATTTTAGCCAACTTTTTTGTTCCACCACCATTATTTAAAAAATCATTAACCAACTCTTTTACCTCAATATTTGAAATCGTCTCTAAGGCACTGTCATTATGAAATAAGATTACAAATTCCCCTTTATCTAAAACAAGCTCTTTTACTCTACTTAAATCTTCTTTTTTTAATGAAATGATTGTTTCAAATTTTTTTGTAAGCTCCCTAGCTAAGACCAGTGTTCCTAATGGCATTACTTCAAAAAAAATATTTATAGTTTCAAAAATTCGATGTGGTGATTCAAAGCACAGATGCGTCCCTTTTATTGCTCCAGCTTCACTAAAGAAATTATTTTTTTCTCCTTTCGTTCTAGCGATAAATCCCCAAAAATGAAATGGATGTGGTGGCAACCCCGATAACTCTAGAGCTGTTACAACTGAGGTAATTCCCGGTATTGTTTTAATTGTTAAATTTTCTTCACGCACTCTTTTCACTAACGGAAATGCAGGATCAGAAATAATAGGACTTCCAGCATCTGATACTAAAAAGACATCAATTCCTTTTTGTATTTGTTCAATAATCATCTCAATTTTATTTCCAGAATGATCATGAAATGAATCAATAAATTTATCTGCAGAATTAATTTCAAAATGCTCTAAAAGTGATTTAAAAACTCTGGTATCTTCGGCATAAATATACTTTGCACTCTTTAGCACCTCTAATGCTCTTAAGGTAATATCCTGATAATTTCCAATAGGTAATCCAATTAGTGTTAAGCTTGACATATTTACTCACTCAATGATTAAGGCAATATTTGACGCCTCATGAAAAAAATTTAATTAAATGCTAGAATACTCTAACACATCTGACCCTTTTAGAGGAGCGATCAAAATGGGAATTTCTGCACATATAAGAACTGATTCATACGGCAACATTACTGTACACATGACAGGTGGACTAGATTACGAAAATTCAATTCCACTTAGGACAGAACTTCAACACCTTTCGACTAAAAATCCAGCATCAACAATCACCCTGGATATGCATTCTCTCGATTTTGTAGGCTCCTCGGGAATTGGTATTTTTGTAGAAACATTACAAATTCTCAATAAAAATAAACAACAAATTAAATTATCAAATGTTAAAAATGAATTTATAAAAGTTTTCAAGCTTTATAATTTTGACGCTTTTAAGCTTATGGAACTTGAATTTGAAAATGATGAGACGGAAAACCTAAACCAAAAATTTGGTAACAGAAAAACTACTTATCAAAATTGATAATTAAAGAAATTAAAACTAAAAGCTAAAGGATCTATTGATGGGTCCTTTTTCTTTTCTAGTCCGGCCAAATGATATGACTCTAGATCAAGCGAAGTGCGACGATCTTCATATGGACTACTACTATCTGGATAGTAATCTTCTTTAGGATCTCCACCATACCCTCTTTTTTTCATCTCATAACTCAAAATAACATATCCACCAAAAATAAGACCCGCATAAAGTCCAAGCGACGCCCCCTTTGCAATTGATCTACTACTAGACCCGAAGGCCAAAGTGGCAGTTCCTAATAAGGCCCCTCCAACAACACCATACCCGGCCATTGTAGTTATAACTCCTAATTTTGAATCCATGGCACTTGCCGGTTGATTAAAACAGACTGCAAAAATTAAAAATAGTGACATTAAAATATTCTTCATTCTTTTAGGATAATGAATCAAAATCTTTTTGGCAAAATTTTACTTGAAGAATTATTTCAAATTCAAGTACCTTACTTAAATAGTCTTGTGATTTTTGTAATCGCTTCCATTGATGTACAGAAGGATATGATTGAGACTTTACCTCTATGAGGGTGGCCTTCCAATCTTTTTTTCTTTCTAAATATGCAATATCTACTTGTCCTGCGCCTAATTCTCTTAAAATTGCAGGTGAGATAAGAAAAGGGATAAATTGATTATGATAATAAAGAGATAATTGTAACTCATTCAACTCTCCCTTTTTCATAATGCTCTTTAACTCCTTTAAAAGTTTTTCGATGAATTGGTGTTATTCCAATTTTTGCGATGGCCTCTAAATGTTTAGCTGTTCCATATCCCGCATTTAATTCCCAAGCATATCCGGGATATTGTTTAGCATAATTCTGCATTAATTGATCTCGATAAACTTTTGCAAATATAGAGGCCAGACCAATAAATAAAGACTTTGAATCACCTTTGACAACCGCTTCAAGTTTGACATTATCTCGCTTTGAAATAAATTTTTTATTACCATCAATTAAAACAATCCCATTACAAAGTTCAGAACAACTTTGTTCAAATGATTTTCTCATTGCTAATAAAGATGCATTTAAAATATTAACTTCATCTATAATATCTACCGAAATTTCTTGAATAAAAATTTTTAATTCCGCATTATTTGAGACAGGAATACTCAATGTCTGATGTACACGGAGCTCAGGAATTAAAGTTTCTACTATCGATAATCTTTTTATATGAGGGATTTTTTTTGAATCAGATACTCCCAGTAAATTTAAGCTATCAAGAATTTCTAAAAATTCTTTTTTATCAAATTTTTTCTGGTGTAAGGAGGCACAAGCTGAAACAACAGGACCGGCAAGGGGACCCCTTCCGACTTCGTCACAACCAGCAATGAAAATATCTTTTTTTGATGAAAACTGTTGGAAATATTTTTGATCAAACATTATAACCTAGAAATAAAAAAGGCCCTCAAGGGGCCTTTTTATTTTAAAATAATTAGTCTTTTCTATCGTAATCAATTGCGATTCTTGCAGACTTACCTGATCTTTCTCTTAAATAATAAAGTTTAGCTTTTCTAGCTTTACCTTTTTGTACAATTACAACTTTTTCAACGTTTGGAGAATGGAAAGGAAATACTCTCTCTACTCCAGTTCCGTTAGAAACTTTTCTAATTCTAAAGTGGCCGTTCATAGCTCCTTTATGTTTAAAAGCAATACAAACACCTTCAAAAATTTGAATACGTGATTTTGCTCCTTCAGTAATTTTTGTGTGAACAGCAACAGTATCTCCAGTTCTAAAATCTGGAATTTCTTTTGCTTTAGGATTTAAATGATCCTGATTTACTACGTCTATTAAGTTCATATGAACTCCTTTTTTCCCGAGCCACTCCCAGAGGACCAACGAAATGTTGTTCTTACCGAGTAGGTTAATTATTTATTCTATCTATTACCAAACATTCTATCTAAATAAATTGCCACAGCTGACCTAACTGACAAGTGATTATATCCATCAGTATTTTTTGCACTAATGGGCGATAATTTAAAATCAACTTGCTTCACTAGCTCTGGGTGCAATCCCCAGCCTGTACCAAATAATAGAAAACAAGGCATATTGCCAAGTTCTACATTTTTTGTCAATTGCGAAACATCACCATCTGAACTTTCAAAATTTGCGCCAGTGGCAATAATATATGGTCTTTGTCCTTCTATTTTTGTAATGGCCTCCACGGCCGTCTCAAAAGAATCAACAGCGGAAGCAATACTTAAAGCATCTTGTCGATCAGGATTATAAGCATTAGCCGCATCTTGCTCCCAATGACCCAATATAGAATCAACTAACTCTCGCTGTAAATTGAGCGGAGTTATCAGGAAATATTTTTTAACTCCAAATGTTCTACAACTTCGAGAAATGTCATGAATATCTAAGTTTGTGACAGATGTTGTTACAAGTTCACCTAATTTATTTTTAATTGGATAATGTACTAAACCTAAGTATAAAATCATTTCTTATCATCCTTTTCTAATAAGTCTGGTCTATGAAGTTTTGTAATTCGAACTGATTCGTCTTGTTTGTATTGTTGAATATTTTTATGATGACCAGACAATAGAACAGCTGGAACATCATGCCCTTCAAATATCTGAGGCCTCGTGTATTGTGGATGCTCTAGTAAATTTGACTGAAATGATTCGAACTCAAAACTCTCTTTATTACCTAGTACACCTTTAAAAAATCTCATAAAGGAGTCAATAATTGCCATTGTAGCAATCTCACCACCTGATAAAATAAAATCCCCTACACTTATTTGCTCATCAATATAAAGTTCAATAAATCTTTCATCGATACCTTCATATCGACCACAAATAAAAACTAAATCTTTTGAATTATCATCAGAAAATCTTTGAGCAAACGATTTGACATAAGTATTTTCCCACTTTTTGCCTCTTGGACCTGGAAATATAATATGTAACTTTGACTTGAAGTCAGTACCATAATTACCGACATTTACTATATGATCGATCGCCTTTTTTAAAACATCGGCCCTAATGACCATTCCTGGACCTCCTCCATAAGGAGAATCATCGACACCCTTATAGTCATTAGATGTAAAGTCTCGTAGCTGTAAACAGACAATTTCTGGTCCTTGACCTCGCTCGCCTCTCAGCGCTTGTCCTACAATTCCACAATTGATCAAAGAATCAAAATAATCTGGAAATAAAGTTATAATCCAAATTTTTTTCATTCAATCATCTCAGGAATAATGACCTCTACTGTATGAGATTCTAAGTTAACTACTGGTACAAATTGTTTAATAAATAAAATATCAATTTTTTCATGACCGGTATTTATTTGTAGAATTAATTGTTCACCATTTTCGTAGAAACTGACAATGGTGCCAATTTCGACTTTCGTGATAAAATTAATTACTTTACAGCCTAAAAGATCGTGAAGATAAAATTCATTTTCAACTAACTGAGGTAATTTATCACGCGAACAGTAAATATTAAAAGGAATCAAGCTCTCCACTTGATTACGTGTTTCGATACCTTGAATAGAGGCAATAATTTTATTTCCATATCTAATCTTAGTAATAATTACTTTTAAATATTCTTCAACAATGGAACTATCAGGAGAAATTGCTGAAATATATATTTCAGAATTTTCTTTAATAACCTGACTATCTTCATTGTAAAAAACAAAAGCAAATTCACCACGTATCCCATGAGGACTAACGCAATGACCGATATGAATATTTTGTGATTTTTCCATTTGTAATCCAATTGCAAAAAAAAACCCCAAGACAAGCTCGGGGTTTTTAAAATAAAGAGGGTGCATCGACCTTTTCTCACACCAAGTTTCCCTG
>JAVHRK010000103.1:772-14355 GCA_036171615.1 Bacteriovoracaceae bacterium | reverse complement strand
ACACAAGGAAAAGCCGAAGCAAGCTTCGGGGAATTAAACCCAAGAGATTAAAAATTTTCATCATAATATTCTGAATATTAAAGATTATCAAGACTTAGATGGCAACAAACAATGTCCGAGCGAAATACTTGGTTGCAATAGTCTCACTTTAAAAGAGTAACTTCTCATGTTAAGATCAATATTGGTGAAATTTATAATTCTATTAACATTCTTAGCCTTTAATGCAAAATCAAGTGAATTTCTTGATCACACAATCATCAAAACAATTAAAGAAATCAATACGGGTACTTTGATACCGGCCGTAGATCAACTATGTACTAAGTCACTTATTTATACTGATGCAACTCCTAGCATGCATACCTCTGCATTGTATAATAGATGTGCTATTGATCTTTGCGGACCGGTTGGAAAAAATCAATCTGTCTGGATAACTGATTCAAATTTTTCTTCAAATATTTCTCCAGAAATATTAAAAAAAGTCAATGCGCTAAATCCAACGATTAAAAAATTATATAATATTGAAAAAAAGAATAAACTAAGAGAACTAAATTCTATAAAAAATCTAATTAAGAATAAGATTACTATTGATGATGATGACTTAGACTCAGTTTTTAAAGAACAAATCACAAAAATGATTTTCGCTCGTTACTTTAAAACTCAAATAGATATAAATGCTCAAATAGACAAGAGAGTTAAAGTTATCACCACTCCACCGCAGGATGCTTCTCCTGAATTTATTTCGGCACTAAAAAATTATACTAACAACTTAGAAAAATCGTTTAGTTCGACTCCTGTATCCCTTAACTTTGAAAGATTTTATACTGACGATGAATTTAATCCTTTGGCCATCTTCAATTTAAATAAATTCAAACAACATTTTAAATCCTATCAATCCAATTTAACACCTGATCAAAAAAAGAATATCGAAACTAAAATACAAGAGATTGAATTATCACTTAAAAATAATAAATCTTCATTTAACGCAAGTGTGGCAATAACTAATATTTTATCGTTAGATGAGGAAATTTCTAAAAACAAAAAAGATCAAATCTTTAAAGAAGCAGTATGTGATATTGATAGCTGCAACAACGCATTTAGCGAATATTTAAATTCAAAGAATTTGCAAAAGAACATAAGTATTTATGAAAAAAAATTAAATTCGTCAAAGACAATCTCTAAATCAACTAATCGTTGCAAGGCTTCACTTATTGCAGGTGAAATGGAAAGCTCTAATTTAGCAAAATCTCAGGAGGTTTATAAAAAGGCAAAAGAAGCAATTATAAATAAAGTTCTACCACGATATTCAGAACATTCTCAAAAAATACTATTGAATTACTTAGAACATCGCTTAATTTCAAACAATACTAATACTCAAAAATTGCTTGAGTCACTACTACCAACTTCTGACTCATTCTCTACATCAGCTGAAAATTTTATTCAAGAAGCAAGTATTCCTGACCAAAGTGAGCCAGATACTCAATCGCTATGGGAAAAAGTAATTGTTTTAGATAAATCATTTGATGAAATAGATCCGCTTGATGGCGTCAATCTATGTGGATCAGAATCACCGACAACAGTCTGGGACGCATTTTTACCAACAGAAAAGACTCAGCAACTTACTTCTGAGGAAGACAAGGCAAAAGTAGGTTTATTTGGAGATAAAGATAATATTTTTATTTCAGATTTTTCTTGTGAACATGCTGACCATGGAAAACATAATACAGAACATGAAATTGGCCATGCTATAAATTATCTTTTTTCAAAAAACGAATTAAGCAAATTAAGCATAGAAGATTATAATAAGATGAGAAAATGCGCTAGCTCGAATTATACAAATGCTCAGCGGGATGAAACAGACATGGCCAGATCTTTTGATAATATTTACACAGAGGAAGATACAGCAGATTTATTTTCATTTATCGCTGATGACACTGAGAAAGAAAAAAACTATTCCTGTGCATTCTTGAAGGCCTCTGATTCTAATAATACTTATTCTAAATTAGATTTCATTCATCTTGACGATAATGATCCACACTCTTCTCCATTTACAAGAGTCATTTCAGAAGCATTAAATAAAAGCATCCCCTTGTCTGACAATTGTAAGAGACTTATTCAGCAAGAAAAACCTAGCTTGAGATTTAAAAAATGTATTTAATCTTTTTATATTTATTATCCCAATCAATTAAAGCAAGTGAGATTGAAGTCCATTACAAACTTACTACTTATCACATCATTAGTGATTCTAAGTTAATTAAATACACTGCTAGCTATACTGAATTATCTATAAAGAAACAAAAATGCAATGAACATATTTTCAATTCACTTGAATCAAAATTAAAAAACTTTACGACAACAAATTTTCAACAAAAACCATCTAGAAATACTTACACAATCACTATCGATCATAATAAGCTCTATGATAATTACAACTCCAAACGAGCACATTTTTTTGACAAATTCGATAGCTATTTTAAAACTTTAAAAATTGAAGAAAAATTAAACTGCAATTAAATTCCATAATCATAATAATTAATGAGTTAAATCAGTGTCTAATTAAAACTCTGGTGAGATTATCTAACTATAGAAGAAACCAAGGAGGTTAAATGAAAATAAGATTACAATATCTTTTTTCTAGGACTAAGCGAAGTTTCGAATTTGTAAAAGGAAATTAGTAGGTTTACAATTACATCTGGTGCTAATACAGCACTGAACAGAGTTCAAAATAGATAAATTGTCACTAGTAATTTTTCATTATTCACAAATTTAAAAAGCCTGATTGCGATGAATTGTAATTGGGCTTTTTTTTTATCATTTCCCTACATTATATTATTTGTCTCATATTTAATTTTACAAATGATATATCTCAATGACAAAATTACTACTTGATTTACAAAAGGATATTCAATGAAATCTTCATTAGCTCTCATTTTAGTTATTTTTGCGTTTGCTAGTCAAAGTTATGCAATTGATAAAAATTCTAAGTTTATTCCTGGTGAATACTTAGTAAAACTAAAAAACTCAACTTTATTATCACCCACTCAAACTAATCTATTAAGCGATAAGCTTGATTCATATATTAAAACTACAATATTGAACGCTAAAATAGTTGTTGTAAAACGCCCTATTTTTGAAAATGTAGATTCAGCAATTGAAACCCTAGAAAAAAATCCATTAGTAGAATATGCAGAACCAAACTACCGCTATCATCTGGCGACTAATCCAAATGATACTTTATTTGGTGATCAATGGGGTTTAACGAACTCGGGCCAAAAAGATACACAAAAACGCAGAGGATTCGTTGGAATGGATATTGGTGCTTCAGAGGCATGGAAAATAACGACAGGTTCAAGCAATGTTATCGTGGCAATTATTGATAGTGGCATTAATTATAATCATCCAGATTTAAAAGATAATATTTGGGTAAATACTAGCGAGCTAAATGGTAAGCCTGGTATAGATGATGATGGAAATGGTTATATAGATGATGTCTACGGTTATAGTTTTGAATCTGACAAAGAAAGTGGAGATCCTATCGATATGCTAGGACACGGTACTCATTGTGCGGGAATTATTGGAGCACGTGGAAATAATGCACAGGGAACTTCAGGTGTTAATTGGAAAGTTAAACTTATGGCCGTAAAATTTATTGGTGAATCTGGCGAGGGTTCTGGAGAGTCCGCAATCAAGGCCATTGATTATGCTATTCAAAATGGAGCTCAAGTAATTAGTAATTCCTGGGGTGGTGGGGATAAATCTAGGGCACTTGAAGAAAGTATCGAACGTGCAAACAAAAAAGGAATCATTTTTATTGCAGCAGCTGGAAATGATATGGCCGACAATGATGTCAAACCATTTTTCCCAGCATCTTATCCAAATGAAAATATTATTTCCGTAACTGCGATAGATAACCAAGGCCGATTGGCCCCTTTTGCCAATTACGGTAAAAAAAGTGTTCATATTGGAGCACCAGGAGTCAATATAGTTAGTACTGTTATCAAGGATTATGAATCCCATTCTGGAACATCAATGGCCGCGCCATTTGTTTCCGGAGTAGCTGCACTCCTACTAGCTCATGAACCATTACTTACTCATTTAGAAATTAAAGATAGAATCCTTTCTACAACACAACCAATTTCAGGTCTTCAGGGAAAAACGATTAATCGAGGATTAGTAAATGCTTATTTTGCTCTTACAAATTCTCAGACTACAGCAACTACCGAAGATCCAAGTACTTGGTCAAACGAATATACTTTTCCAAAAATAATCAGTTCAAATCATCCATACCAAAATAAAACAAACCAAAAATTTGAAGTTAAAATTCCAGGGGCCAAACAATTTTCTTTGTTTTTTTCAAAAATTTCTGTCGACTATGGATTTGACTTTGTCATCATCAAGGATTCAACAGGAAAAATCATTGAAAAACTTTCTGATCGAAAAAATATTAATATTTATTCTTCTGTCATCGATGGCGATAGTGCTACTGTTGAATTTGTATCAGACAGAGATATCAATGGCTGGGGTTTTGATTTAACAAAAGCGATGTGGAGATAAATAGTGTCAAATGAAGTTTTCTTGAAAGAGAAATGGGAAAAAAAGAGTATTGGCTTTCATTTAGATAATCCTCATAAATGTCTAGTCGAATTTATCGATCTCTTTTCAAATCATAAAAAAGTTCTTGTTCCTCTTTGCGGAAAATCAAAAGATATGATTTTTCTACGACAAGCGGGACTAGAAATTATTGGAGTTGAATTCTCAGAATTAGCTGTACAAGATTTTATCAAAGAAAATAATCTTGAAATGGAAAAAATCAGCTTAGATGACTTTAATCTTTACCAATGTAAAGGTTTCAAAATTTATCAAGGTGACCTTTTTAAATTACCAAAAAAATATTTAGACAATATTACTTGTTGTTATGACCGAGCTTCTATGGTGGCATTAGATATAGATGAACGGATTAAATATTCACAATTTCTCATTAATTTAGCTTCTGACGTAAATTTAATATTTACACAACTTCTAGATTATGGAGATATCGGGAATGCTGGTCCTCCTTTTTCAGTAGTAGAAACTGAGTTGACAAAGCTTTACGGTGAAAAATTTAACTTGGAAGAATTAAAATCATGTGAAGTTCCTTTAAGAGACACTCTTAAATCAAAAGGTGCCATTTCTGAGAAAGAAATTACTTGGCTATTAACAAGAAAGGAAAATTAATGAATAAACTATTTTACATAATCTTATTTTCTACAATTGTAAATGCAGGTGAATTTGAAAATACATATACAGGCTATCTGTTTAAAGTGAACAATAAAATATTTATTTCAAAATCATCTATTATGTCGAAGAACGAAAAAACAATTGAAGTCGATTTAACTTCACAAAGAATTTATTGTTTTAAAAATATTGACCGCAGTTGCCCTACTGTTGAGTTGAGCTATGATAGCGAAGAAAAAAATGCCCTTCATATACTTTTTAAAAATTCTCAAATATTAAAGAAAGAAGTAAAAATTCCAATGCATTAGTTTTAAACAATATTTAATTGTGACGTGAAATTCATTTGCCAGAACGGTGGAGCGTCTCCATGGTTGGTACCATACTTTACTTCCCTATTTAGACACTTGATTTATCATCTGAGGATTATATGACTATGACCGAACTGAGGCAGACTAAAAATTTTCAACCAGATCAACTAATTCAGGTCTATCAATAAATGGATTTGAATTATGTTGAAAAGTATAAATTAATAAATTTCTATCAATTTCTTTTTGATCAATTGGATATTGATGGTGCCATAAGCGCAAATAGGATTCTTGGTGATCATCTATCGGCATTCCGTATCTAATTGCGAAGTAAAAGAGAGCGCGTGCCACATGCCCTTTATGGCCTTCTGGTGGTTCAAAACAGTGTTCTCCAAAAGAATTAAGTCCACGTTTGCTTTGATCAGCTTGCCACTTTACAACTACGACATCACAAAAGGGTAAACTTGAGCGAATTGAATTGATGCCACTTGATGTTGGAAATAAATGGTGTAAATCACTTTTGGCAAACCCCCTAGCTCCCTCGGATTGAGGCCAGGTATGTTCTATATTCATTATTTTTGGACTTGGAACAATATTTGTCGAAACACACTCGGCCGGTGAATAGACACTACAAACTATACCTTGATGGTTATCAATGATTGTAAATAAATCTAAATTAGCTTCTTTGTAGGAAATTGGTGTGTGAGTGAGACTGGCCATTTTATAAATTTGATCTCTAATGCTGACATCTTCTGCACTTGAACTATTGCTAAACAAGGAAATTAAAAGGAATAAAATAAACATGGGCATTCTTATCAAAAGAATTATATTTTGTAGCTATATTTTTTGAAAAAAGATTTTTTCGGAAGTACTTTTATCCAACCTGATTCTTTATCAATCTTAACTTTTTTAAGAATTTTTTTGTTTTCCAATGTATTTAAGATACTTTGCAATTGCTCTCTGTCAAACTCGGGAAATTGTTTTAATTTTTCTGCGTCAAAATCAATGATAATTTGGGAAAAAGTCATGGGTTCATAAAATGATAGTGTAACAAGAATAAGCTCTTCTAAAGTTATATCCATAATATTTATTTCATTAAACCTTTCGCATATAACGCAAGACCATTAACTACCGATTGGTATATATTATATTCGATAAGTTTATCATTCCCAAAAATGTTAGCAAGCCCCAAACGAATTGAAGGAAGTTGTGAAGTACCACCCGTTAAGCAAACCTGATGAACATCCGAAATTTCCAGTCCAGATTGTTTAAAGACTTCCATCATTGAATTAAAAATTTCTTCTACTGATGACTCTATTGATTGCTTGTAGGCAATATTGGAAATCTCTTGAGTTATATCAATTCCAGGGTATTTATAATTAAAAAGAGAAGTATTTTTATTTCCAAGCATAACTTTTGTTTTTTCAATTTCATCAAATAATGGAAACCCCAGTTGGCATTCAACAAGTGTAAATAATTGATGTAATTCTCTGGCACCATCAGCACTAAGTGCAAATTTTTGAATATGTTGTAAAAACTCCCAAGTATCTTTTTCGCGCAGATGTGTAATATGAGCAGGAGAGCAAATTTTTTTAAGCAATTGTCTGGGAAAAGTAAGAACATTATTTCCACCAGGAATAGTATATTCAAATCTTGAACCAAAATGTGGAGCGATAAAATCTTTCATCATCACGCCATCTAAAGCGTCTCCGGCCATGAAGATTCCACTTAGTCCTAATATATCATTTTGTGAATATGCTCCTTGATGAATTTTCATCAAAGTAAAGTCAGATGTACCTCCACCAAAATCAGCAATTAAGACAATTTTCTCTGCGACAGCGGAATTATTATAATCTAATCCCGCAGCAATTGGTTCAGGACAAAAAAAGACTTCTTTAAATCCGGCCATAAGACAAGCTTTTTGCATACGATCTTGTGCGAGTTGATCTTCATCTTTTTGAAGTGAATAAAGTGCGGGTCTACCTATCACTATTTTTTCAACATTTCTATTCGTGATTAGATTTGCTCGTTGTCTCATAGTAGACAAAAAGATTGATACAATTTCTGAAATATTTAACATTTTATTAAAAACAACAGTTCCGTTATAAGATTTTTCTGGAAGAAATTTTTTAATTGATCTAAAAAATCGCCCCTCTCCATCGTGATTTACGTACTCAGTAATTGCTTCTTTACCAAAATACCAAACATTAGGTTCTGGAGTATATAAGAGTGTTCGCAAAACATTGCTAGAGTCGGGTTCTAAAGGCACAGCAGTGATAGTTCCATCTACAGCAACGTGATTAAGTAAAGAATTAGAAGTTCCAAAATCTACTGCGTAATAAGACAAAAATGATTCCCCGTTATTAAAATTATATTTATCTTTTCATCAAGTAATTATTATCAATTGGTTAGAAATTAGATGCAATATTTTTTAACGAGTCAGCAGTTAATTGTGGCACACCATAAACATCAACTATTTTATTTTTAGAAATTATTTTTTTTACTAATAAATCAAAATCCCCATCACCTTTTGATGATCCATAACTTCTCGAAATAAAAGGTTTTAGTTTAATCTCAAAACCAATACCTCGAAGAATGTTTTAAACATCTAAAAAAATGGCTATTCTTTCCATTAAATCCTTATTGTATAGATCTATTAATTCGGTCAGCATTTTTTAAAAAAATAACTGCAAAAAAAGCACAACATAGACCACTAATAATAAATGTAATTTTTATTCCTATTCTTTCGCTTAAAGCACCTAAAATTAAACTCCCAAAAGGTGAAATTCCCATCATTGAAAAAAGCATAAAACTTAAAATACGACTTCTCTTTTCATCTTCGGCCAGCGTTTGCACCATTGTATTAGTAGCAGATAATTGAAGCATTAAACCAAACCCGGCCACCATAACACAAATCAGTAACCAATAATAATTTGGAATTAATAAGCATGAAGCGACAAAGACTCCAAGGAGCAGCCCACCCCACCCTATTATTTTTGCTAAATCAGCAGGTCCCTTTCTTTTAGCTAAGAATATGGCAGCGATAAGTGAACCAATTCCATTCATTGTCGTAATTATACCCAACCCCTTTGAAGAATTTAAACCAACGTTATGACCAATGGCCGGAAATAAATTAATATAGGGCATACCAAAAAAGCTTGAAGTTACTAAAAATAAAATTAGTGAACTGATAGCTGGATGATTGAAAGTTGCATTATAGCCAACTTTAAAATTTTCAAATATTTTTTTAGTAATAAGTTTTTTATTTTCTGGTTCATTAACTTTAATACGTAGAAGAGCAAACAATACTGCGATAAAGCTAATCGCATTTATTGTAAAACAAATTGTTACTCCAAAACTAGCTATGGCAATGGCCGCAAGCATAGGGCCAATAAGCCGAGTTCCATTTGCAATGGTTGAATTAAGGGCAATAGCATTTGCTAAATCTTTTCGATCCGGAACCATATAGACAACAAATGATTGCCTTGCATTCATATCAAATGCATTTATAGTTCCAAGAAAAAAATTAAGAAGAATAATGACATAAATATTTATCCAATGTGTATAGGAAAGGAATGCAAGCACCAGGGCCTGAATCATTGCTAAAGACTGAGTCCAAATAAGCAATTTATGTTTTTTCACATGATCGACATACACGCCGGTAAAAATACTTAAAATGAATGTCGGTATTTGAGTTGAAAAAGCCGTTAGGCCTAACATAAAAGTCGACTTCGTTAAGGAATATACCAACCAACTAGTTGCTAAACTTTGTACCCAAGTTCCAATTAACGAAATCATTTGACCAGATAAATAGATACGATAATTTTTATGTTTTAGTGACTTAAACATAATGGTTAGAGTACTCGATTTTCTCTTTTTTAACAGTAATATTGCGAAGCGCAGTTAAAAACAAAACCAAGGAATCTACGACTTTTACCTAACGAAAACTTATTAAAACTACTAATAAAGAATATTAGACAAAACTAATAATGTATTTTACCGTTTCCATGCATTTAAATTTTTTACAAAGGGAAGGTATTTTGAAAACAACACTTAGTCTTTTTCTCCTCTTCATTGTCACAACTGCTTATGCCGATCTCTCTTATTACCCTGCTGACTTAACTACGAAAATTAATGATCATCTCATAAAAGATGACTCACTTAAAACTGAATTATTTAAGATCATCTCTGCTAAACAAACTGTCTTAGGCTATGATGGCGCCAGAAAAATACTTTTTGGAAAAATGTTTTTAAAAATTGATAGCAATGGTTATTTCATTACAGACGTTTATTGCAAAAAAAGATTTGGTGCAAATGCTGGCGTAGGTAAAGATACAATACCAGAAGGAACACAAATCAATTGTGAACATACTTGGCCACAAAGTAAATTCACGAATGCCTTTCCAAACGAAATGCAAAAATCAGATCTTCATCACCTTTTTCCAAGTGATTCAAAAGCAAATAGCATTCGAGGAAATGATAACTTTACAGATGTATCAGAAGATACTGGAAAACTAGCTTCTAATTGCCAAGACTCAAAATATGGTAAATCTGTTGCAGGTCACGACACGGGCTTTGAACCACCTCTTACACATAAGGGAAATGTTGCTCGAGCACTTTTCTATTTTTCAGTTAGATACAAAATCACAATTCCAAAGAATGAAATAGATACTTTACGCCGATGGAACGATTTGGATCCTGTTGATCAAGAAGAAATGGATCAAAATGAGATGATTCAACAAGTTCAAGGAAATCGAAATCCATTTATCGATTTTCCAAACTTAGATAAAGATATTAATCAATTTTAAGTCAATAAAAAGGGGTATACTCCCCCTTTTTTCTGTTTTCTTAAATCGCAAAATCTAAATAAAGTGCTAACTCTGGATATAAAACATTTTTAGCAAAAACATCTCTTCCATCTCTGGCATGAAAGATCTCACTCCCGGCCTCCAGAGCAATAGTTGCTTTCGGCGTAAATGCATAACCCATCCCAATATAGTGTAAAAAATAATCATCTTGAGCCTGAAAATCTCTTGTGAAATTTTCATTATGTTCATATTTAAATTGGTAGTAAGTATTAATTTTATCATTCCATTGAAAGTTTAAGTAAGCTAAATTCATATCATGTGTAATTGAATAACTTCTGGCCGTATTATCATTTTTAGCTAAGTTGATAACAATATCATCATTAAACAAATAAGATAAACTTTCTGTAAGCTGTACATTGATTGTAGGAATTAGCTCAAGACTATTTTTCCATGTAGATGCTGTATTTTTTTTAATGTCATTATTTAAGAACTGTGCAAATAGAGAGGCATTATGCTTGCCCATACTTTTAGAAACAGTTGCAAATATACGATTATTTCCATAAGAAGAAAGTGCAAATTTACCACCTGCTTGTTGTTCACTTCCTGTATTATATTGTCTTCTTCCAAGACCAACATCTAACTGCAGTCCATTTTCTTTTTCTGATAAGATATTTTTACGAGTTACAGTGAAAAGACCTCTGTAAAATCCATTGGGATAATCAGCACCAGCTCGTGCACTAGGTTGATCGCTATATTTAAATTCAGCAGTTGCCATTGCCTGCCAATCCATAGTTGGTTTATAAATCAAGGTCGGATTATGTAATATTTTAAAGTCTTTCATGTTTGAATCATTTGATGAGAGACTGTCAATATCTCGTCTTACAGCATATATCTCTCCATGATGTTCCCTGGTGTAGTCTAAAATTTGAGTGCTAGCATCCCTTACTGAAGTAGTCATCTGGTTAAAGCTTTGAGAGTAAACTTGGCCTGATAATAAGATTGTAGACAGTACTAATAATTTTAAATGCATTACATTCTCCCTTTTACAAAAAATTTCTCATAGCATCTTCACAATGATTTTTTTAAGTTTTATACTAATTTCATAAAAATAAAATAGCAGAGTGAAATAGAATGGAAATGAAGTAAGCTTTGTAAGAAAGAATGAGAAATACTACGAATATGAATCACAATAAAAATAAATTTAATGATATTCAGTAACTTGCTGACACTAGTGACATAATGACTCTACTTTTAAGCTAAATAAACTTATCTTGAATAGTACGTGCAATGGACTCGACTGAGGTTTTTTCGACGTTAACTTAATAAAATGCCTCGTCCATGTCATCAATTTTCCCACTCGATATAATCACTGTCCAAATAGATTGTTGAAGATTGAACCCATTAATCATCTTTAAAACAGCTAATCCGTTATAGTTAGTCATATTTAAATCAATAGTAACTATTTGGGGTATTAAGTTTTTAATTAGACGTCCTGCAGATAATGCATCTCTGGCCTTTGTAACATCAAAACCATTTATAGAAAATATAGATCCAATCGTATCTGCTACATTTGTTTCATCTTCTATAACGAAAGCTCTCGAAGAACTTTAGGGAAAATAAATACGAGAAGTAATTTTTAAATTTATTTTTAGCATTTGAACCAAGAAGTCCCTTCGCAATCCAGCTTTCAACAATAAAATTATCAACCTCAAAATAAGTTGAAATTTGTTCGATGGATAGAGTTAGCTGATTTACCCAATGAAACCCAAACCCCTTATAACTTTACAAAGAAGAAATCATCCGAGGAATTATATACTCAATGATGATCGCTCCCTGGTCCAATCAGTGGAACTTCTAGTGATGTTATTATTAAGTTATTTTCGACTACATCAATTTTTAAATTTATTTTACCATCATGTAAAATATCCTGATTAAATTTGAAAAAAATAGGAGTTTTAATTTCAGGACGATCAAACTTAAGTGGTTTTAAGACTGTTACAATTTGTACTTTATCCTTTAATTCATTATCATGAATAACAAGTTGAACAGTATGCTGAGTATTGCCTTGATGGGTAACTTTCATCGTGACATGATTGATAATTGTTTGTGTTCCATCGGAATTAAGGACAATTTGAAATGGACTTTCAATACCTCGATAAAATTGAAAAGATAAATTACCACTTTTAGAAATAAATATCCCTAATGTCGTCATAAATACCAAAGCAAGACAAATATAAACGATAGATCTAAATGTTAAAAACTTTTTTCCCTTACCATTCAACTCATTTTCAGTCGTATATCTAATAAGTCCTTTAGGTTTATGAATTTTCTCCATCACTTCATCACAAGCATCAATACAATTAGTACAGGCGATACACTCTAATTGCGTTCCTCTTCGAATATCAATTCCTGTAGGGCAAACTTTTATACAGTTATAACAATTAATACAGTCACCTGAGTGCTCCTTAGAAGCATCACTTCGGCGTGGTTCTCCTCTTTTATTATCGTATGCAACGACAAGCGAATCCTCATCCATCATAACAGATTGTATTTTCCCATAAGGACAAGCAATAATACAAAACTGTTCTCTAAACCATCCGAAGTCGATAAGAATAATGGCCGTAAAAATCATGATTGCAATAAATATTCCAGTATTTTCTAAAGGTGAATGCAATGTCATTTGTAATAGTTCACGAGGGCCTATAAAATAGCCTGCGAATGTATGTGCAATATGTAGTGACAATAGAAGATAGAGTGACCATTTAAGTGTTTTCTTTAAAAACTTTTTAAGCGTTAGCGACTGATGCTCTAAAGCTCTACGATCACGAGTAGAACCTTCAACTAATTTCTCAATTTTTAAAAATAAGGCCTGAATAAATACTGTTTGAGGACAGGCCCAACCACACCAAACTCGACCAAATAAGGAAGTCATAAAACCAATAAAAAATATTCCCGAAATCAAGGTAAGAAATATGAGTATTGGCTCCATTCCAAACCAAGTATGTCCTAAAAGAGTAAACTCTCTATGAAATATATCAATTTGTAGAATCGGCTTATGATTAATATATATCCAAGGAACTACCAAATATAAAATGATAAGTGTCCAATAGAGTAAGTGCCTTCTATCTTTCCATTTTCCTTTTACGTCTTCTGGATAAATATAAACTCTATGCCCTGCCTCATCAGTGGTTGAAAGCCTTTCTGGATGAAGCTCAAACATATTTACAGGTTTTTTTGAATCACTCATTTTAATATCCTC